>CAZAWS010000127.1:2162-5758 GCA_964488755.1 uncultured Anaerolineaceae bacterium
AAATAAAAAAGCCACAGAGCGAAATGCTCTGTGGCTTTAAGTGTTTAGATAAAATTATCTTCTAAAGAGTAACAGACGCATTTCGAGAATGAATTAGGGTAGAAAGATCGCCCCGGGGAACAAAGCGAAAGGTGTGGTTATTCGTGTTCATAAAATACGTCTCCTTTTTTATAAGATTTGTTGCCTGAGCAACGGACGGGAGTTTATCACGGGAAAATGGCGTGGTCAAGCAAAAGGGAGCTCTCAAAAGTTGTTGGTGCTTTTGCCCCTATCTTACCCCTCCCCCTCAGCACTCTTCGAGTATTCAGTCAAGCTGAACGAACGGTGTTACGCGAGGGGAAGGGATAAATCCCCCCCGAGGAGGAGACTAAAGAGAGGTGCTTTTTCTTAATTTCCACGAAGCCCATCAGGTCTCCCCTATTTTTTGAGAAGATACTAAAATGCGATAAAATGGAATACGTTTTATCCTTAAATATCTTCCTAGATGAGACCACCTTTGAAAAAAAACAAATCTTACTGGCTCTGGTTGAGCGTTTTCCTAATCAATTTTCTCCTCCTTTTCATCGTGGCAGGAATCTATGCCACTTCGCCCCTAGACGGAAGCTCAGGCGATTCATCTAGTTTTACCGGGGGCACTTGGCAAAAAGGTGAAATTATTGAATAGACCTCTTGAAAAAGTCTATTTTCACCCTGCTCCCTGCGCTGTCCTCAGTGCAGGTTTCTCTGGAAAACGCCGTACAACCAAGCCGTTCATCGAAGACTATTCGTCTCTATCACTTTTTTTGTTTTATTTAGGCTTGATGCCTATAATATCCCTTTTGTAGGTAGCATTAATTATGTCTCATTTATCAAATAGATCAATAAAATTTTGGCAAACTATCTGGGCAGGAATACTTATTCTTATTATTGCCATTATCGTGCTCTATTCTAACTTGCCTCTTGACGGTACGACTGGTGATCTACAGAGTTTTACCTCACAGGGATTTCTTATAAAAAGAGTGCTAGAAGAACGTGAGAATGGGTTAAGAGAAGGCGATATTATTACTCATATTGAGGGGTATACAATAGAAGAATTGTTGCACTCATCCCCTGATACAGAATGGCGGTCAAAGAAAAGTGCTACCTACGATATTCTGCGAGATGGAAAACCACATCGTTTGCAAATCCCACTGAAACCAATAAGTTTTACGAAAATACTCCAAGATTGGGCTATATATCAACTCGCATTCATCGGGCATATTCTTATTGGCGCACTTGTCATCTGGAAACGCCCTCAAGACCCTGCCGCCCGCTGGCTAATGCTCTTTTCTATGGTTTCTCCGCTACAAGGTTGGGCAGATGTATATAATTTTCAACCCGCTACCTTGCTTTGGCAATCTCCTTTCTGGTTTCATGTAGCATTAGAAGAAATTTCATACAGTGCCGTCTATGCGTCCATGCTATTATTTGCGTTATCGTTTCCCAAACCTAATCAATGGATGTCTCGTAGACCTCGGTTATTGCCAGCTGGAATACTAATAATGGGGGTAGCTACCATGTCTATCGCTATGGCTCTACCTTCTACGCGTGCAGAATCTCTAGCGTTAGGAGATCGTGTAATTGTTTATCCGGCAATGCTTCATTTTGCAATAGCAATAATTTATTCAATCTATACAATGCTTACTCAAAAAGATCCAATTATTCTCGCTCAATACCGTTGGATACTTTACGGTAGTAGCCTTGCCATATTGGTTTCTTTTGGTGGCTATGGGGTGCCTTTAGCACTAACCGGCGAACCACTGATCTCGCGCCGAGTGATGTTTCTTTTCTCAACTACCGTTCCCGTTGCTTTGGCTGTGGCAATTCTTCGTTACCGTCTTTTTGATATAGAAATTATCATCAAAAAAAGTTTAGTTTATATCTCGCTAACTATTCTTTTAGGCATTTTTTACCTTTTCTGGGTAAGTATTATTACCCATACCATAATGCCTTATACTTCATTGAATCGCTCATTGGTAGGCTTTATCCCCACGGTAAGCATTGCCTTGATATTTAATTCGCTTAGACTGTGGCTACAAAAGAAAATTGATAAACTCTTCTTTCGTAGCAGAATTGATTATAAACTTTTACTTCCTGAAATTATTACGCAACTCTCACAAAATATCGTTTTAGCAGAATTAGAACAAGTACTAACGGTGAGAATTCCGCACCAATTAGAGATTTCTACAGCATCTTTAAATGTCTTTACAGCCCAAGAACGTAAGCAAGCGGCTTTGCCCAAATCTATAGAGGCTTTAGACAAATCAGCAAAAACTCAAAAACACCAAACTGAACTAAGTATTCCTCTAATTATCGGGAAAACCCACTTACAAAAAGAATACTCAACAAAACTTATTGTCGGACAATATAATTTAGGGCAGAAACTTTCAGAGCGTCCCTACTCTAAAGAAGAAATAAGTTTGCTCAAGACCTTAGGGCAACAAGTTGCCGTCTCTATTGAAAACGCTCGCCTTTACCAAGAAGTTGAAAATTACAATCACACGCTAGAACAAAAAATTCAGGAGCGCACGCAAGAGCTGGCAAAAGCTAAAGGTATAGCCGAAAATGCCACATCTCTTTTACAAACGGTGATGGATAACCTCGATGCCTACATTTATGTTGGTGATATGCAAACAGGGGAAATTTTATTTGCCAATCAGTCCATGAAAGAAGCTTATGGAGATGTTCAAGGGAAGACATGCTGGAAAGCTTTGTATAAAAATCAATCTGCTCCCTGTCTCACTTGTACCAATTCTCTTCTACTTGATAATGATGGTTCCCCAACAGGCGTACACCATCGAGAAGCGCAAGAGGGTCCTGCAGGACACTATTACTCTACTTTCAGCAGTGCCATTCGATGGTTAGATGGTCGTATGGTTCGTTTGGCAATGCGTTTGGATATTACCAATACCAAAGAAGCTGAGCTCCTTTTACACAAACAAGAGCACGAAATAGCCCGAGAAAAAGAACGCCGAAAACTAGCCCGCGATTTACACGACACGCTCACCCAATCTTTACATAGCTTGGTATTAATGGCGGATACATCTAAGCGTTTGCTTGAAAAAGAGCGTTATACCGATCTACCGGCTTCAGTGCAGTTATTATCGGTTTCTGCCCGCCAAGCCCTACGTGAAATGCGCTTGCTTCTGCACGAATTGCAGTTATCTGAAGATGCAGAGATTAATCTTCAAGAAAGCTTAAGCACCCGCCTGAGCATCGTTGAGAATAGAGTTGGCGTTAAAACAAAATTGGAGATTGATGGAGAAAATCATCTATCTAAAGAGATGAGAAGAGAATTATTCTACATTGCTACCGAATCCTTGAATAATGCGCTCAAGCATGCAAACGCAAGTCAGGTTTCAATTTCTATCCAAGCTGACTCGACAAGCGTAGAAATGCTGATTAAAGATAACGGGCGCGGATTTGGCACGAAGCCATTAAATAAAGGCATGGGATTTGAAAATATGCAGTTCCGCGCAGAAAAACTCAATGGTAAACTACAAGTTATCTCAAGCCCGCGTGATGGGACAGAGATTCGGTTAAAGATTGCGTTTTAACGGTATCCAGTATTTTTAGAA
>CAZAWS010000128.1:0-5749 GCA_964488755.1 uncultured Anaerolineaceae bacterium
TCGGCTGTGCAATTTTTAAAAGTAGCGTCTGAGAGCTTTTCGGCGTAAATACCTTTATGGTTATTATGATTAAAAGTCGTATCGCTCACATCCACATAGCGGACATTGCTTGTGTCTGCGCTCACGTCTTTATGTAAATACCAACCATAAGTTAAATTATTAAAGGCACTATTAGTAATTTCAAGATGCTCAAGCGTGGATGTTTTATCAACGTATAAGCCACGTTCTTGTTCTGTACTCGGACTTGTATTGGTGCCGATTACTTCAACGTGATCCAGACGAATATAAGACACAATTACGCCAGTAGATTCTGTGAAACGTCCAATCGAGATGCCTGCTAGGCTAACTGGCTCAATGCGTAAATTTTGTATCAGAATGGGATTAGCAGAAGTGCCTGAAGCATTGATTTGTATTACGCCAACGCGCGCATCGCCAGCACCTGCTTGATTTTGCGTAATAATCGTGCTACTTCCTCCCCCAATAATTTGAAGTTGCTTATCTATGTTGATATTTTCGTTATATGTTTCGCCAGCAAGAGTAATTGTATCTCCTGCTGAGGCAAAATTAATAGCATTTTGAATGCTCGTATAGTCGCACCCTGAGGCGCAAACGGTGTAAGTAGCCGCCGAAGCCGGCGCAATCCCGATAATGGAGAAAATGAATGCGGCAATAATGAAAAAAGAGAATAAACGCAATACCTTCACGGCGAAAAGATTTTTATACATAATGGTCTCCTTTCGTCATAGAAAAATAACTAACCTTTCGATTTTGAAAGGCTGAGGCATTATACACAACTTTACAGGAAGAAACATTACATTTCTATAAAAAAAAGCTGGCGGAAAATTCTCTGCCAGCTTTCAAAAGAAGGGTTTTAAGCGAAAAGCTACTCAATATAAATCTCTGCATGCTCGCCGTCTTCCTCATCAATCACATCAACTATTTTCCCCACCTTCCTGAAACGCAACATCACGCAATAGTGCAAACTTTTATTTCATATTCTTTTGCACAACCAGCACAGGCTTCGGGCATTTGGGCATAATTTTGAGTTGTTTTTTCAGGGAAGAGGTATAAAGCCGTACCGATGAAAAAAAGGCAACTATTAGAACAATTTTTCGGGGGGAGTGAGTGGGCGCATTTTTCTCTCTTGAGAGTTTTGTTTAGGAACGCCGTGACTATAGGAGTGCTGGGGGAGGATATCAAGAGAATATACTTCACAGTTTTATAAGGTCTTCTAAATGAATTGACAAACCCATCATTTCACATTATAAGAAGCCTATGAATTTCAAAAAAACGCTGCTGAGCTTATGGGTTTTTGCTCTTTTGGGCGCATGCAACCTACCTCCCACTTCTTTGCTAGGACCGACTTCAACGCCGAGCATCACACCTACGCCCAGCCTCACCCCATCCCCAACGCCGACTGTCGCACCGACGCCGATGCCAACGATGGCTCCCTTAGCACGCGCCGAACGTGGCGAAGATGCGCTCTTTAATGGCGAATTTGACCTTGCTCGCGCAGAGTTTCAGGCAGTGCTCGATAGCTCTACCAATGAAGATGAACGTGCCGCCGCACTTTGGGGGCTGATACGTGTGAGCTATGAAGATGGCAATGATTATGAAGCCCTTGCTTTTGTGCAACAACTTGCCAATGAATACCCCGATTCACCTTTTATGGCTTACGCACATTTTATTGCAGGGGAAGCAAATAGCCATATCAATCGCTATCAATCGGCAACAGAATCTTATGCCCAATATCTTGAACTAAGACCTGAGCTTTTAGCAAATAATGTAGAAGAATTGCGCGGCGACCTTTTTATAAAAATGGGCGATCACGTCAGCGCACTTAACGCGTACCAAGCCGCTCTCAACGCGTCAAGTCTCCATAGCGATATCAACTTAGAGGTCAAGATTGCCACGACCAAAGCTCAATTAGGCGATTACGCCGGCGCGCTCGCGGATTACGAATCCATCTCCAGTCGCACAAATAACGATTATGTCAAAGCAGAAATGGATTATTTTGCAGGCTACGCCCACCTGATGTTAGATGAAAAAGAAGAAGGATACGCACTCTACCAACACGCAGTTGAGAACTACCCCTTAAGCTATCATGCCTACACTGCGCTGGTCGAGTTAGTCGGTGCTGGCATCACCGTAGATAATTTTAGTCGCGGGTTAACTGATTACTCTGCCAAACAATACGATGTTGCCTTGGTTGCCTTTAACAACTATATAAACGAAAATCCAGAAAATGATGGCATGGCGCAATACTACCGCGCTAAAACGCTTTACGCACTGGGGCGGTACGAAGATGAGATTAGCGCATGGGAAGAATTTATAGAGAAATACCCTAATAATCCCTACTGGTCAGATGCTTGGGCAGAAAAATCGTATACCCAGTGGCACGACCTTAAAAATCTTGAAGTTGGTAAGCAAACGCTGCTCGATTTTGTTTATGAGAACCCCGGTCACTCCGAAGCGGATGACCTTTTGATGAGTGCCGCCCGCCTAATGGAACGCAAAGAAAATCCCGAAGAGGCAATTACTCTCTGGCTACGCCTCGCCGAAGAATACCCCAGTAGCAATTTAGCCCCCGAGGCTCTCTTTTTATCAGCGATTGCCACTTACCGTCTCGATGACTATGCGCAAGCCCTAACGCTCTTTCAGCGCGCCCTAATTTTAGCGGGGGATGCAAAAGAACAAGCTCGCGCTTATTTATGGATTGGAAAATCCCAACAGAAATTGGGAGATACCGCCGCAATGCAAAATGCCTGGCAACAAGCACAATCGGCTGACCCTACGGGCTATTATTCCGAACGCGCGCGTGAATTATTAGAAGGAGACGAGCCATTTTTGCCCCCCAGCGTTTACTCCAACGAAGTGGATTTTGCTAGTGAACGTGCAGAAGCGGCATCGTGGCTAAGAATCACTTTTGACCTCCCCGCGGATACAGACCTTGAGCATTTAGGGTACCTTCAAAACGACTTGCGCCTGCAACGCGGGCGCGAATTTTGGGAACTTGGTCTAAAAAACGAAGCCCGTCTCGAATTCGAAGATTTCCGCACGGATGTGAGCGAAAGCGCGGCAGATAGTTTTCGCTTAGCAAATTATATGCTTGAGTTAGGTCTTTACCGCCCCGCCATTTTCGCCGCCCGTCAAGTTTTAGAGTTAGCCGGCATGGAAAGTCACGCCGATTCCCTCCATGCCCCTGCCTATTTTGACCACGTTCGCTACGGCACGTATTATAGCGATTTGGTTGAGCCAATCTCAGCAGAAAATGGATTTCATCCCCTCTTTATCTACAGCACCATGCGTCAAGAAAGCCTCTTCGAGAGCTTTGTTCTTTCGGTGGCGGGCGCACGGGGCGTGATGCAAATTATGCCCGCCACAGGGGCAAATATAGCCAGCCTAAATGGCTACCCTACCTCATATACCGAAGATGATTTATACCGCCCGGTCGTAAGCACCAAGTTTGGCACATGGTATCTCGAATCGAATCGAAAGTTACTCGATGGCGATCTCTACGCCACTCTCGCCGCGTATAATGGCGGTCCCGGAAACGCGGTAGAATGGCAAACCCTCGGCAAAGGCGACCCCGATTTGATGCTAGAAAGTATCCGTTTTTCAGAAACACGAGATTATATTAAATCGATTTATGAATCTTACGCTATTTATAAAACAATTTACAGTGGGATACAATAAAAGAATTTGATGGTGGGATGAAAAACCCGCCACGCGCGTAACCTCAACTTGCCTACTGACCAATAAACATTTGTACAACGTAGAGATTTTTCTGCTCACGCTTGCACCCCTGCTTGGGATTTTGCACCCCAGCCCAAAACGCGCGCGTAGCGATGCACAGCATCGGCACAAATAAAAAAGACCTAACGCAAAAACATCAGTTTTTTATCACACGATTCCCCTATCTTAAAATTTACTTTTCTAAATGAGCACGCACTAACTTGGTCAACGTAACCGCGTCTAATCCAACGATGGAAACGATTTTATCGCGCCCACTTTCCCCCGCTATAATGGCGATATTGGCTGTCGGAATATCGAGTATTTCGGCAAGCAATTGAATGAGTGCCTTATTATCTCCGCCCCCATCTGGCGAGGCGGTCACATGGATTTTTACTGTTCCGTCTTCTGCTATGCCTGAAATAGCATTGCGGCTTGCCTTTGGCGTTAAACGTATGGTTAATGCTGATCCAACTTTTCCATCGTGTAAGTTATAGTTACGAGAAGTCATAATTCACCTCAATATAGATAAAAGATTAATAATTGCAAAAGATAAAACTTGAATTAGAATAATGAGCACTACAGGGCTAAAATCGAGACTCCCAACCAAAGGGACCACCCTGCGAATAGGTGCCAATAGCGGTTGAACAACACTATCGAGCATCTGACGCACCTGATGATAGGGCGACATAAAATATGATAACACAATTGAAATAATAACCAAAAGAATTAATGCTTGTGCTGTAAAATCGACCAACCGAATTAATATTAATATAATCATGTTTTTTCCTAATAAAGTTTCAGCGACTAGAAGAATCCGCTCCCTTGAAGGGAACGGGTTCTCCTAGCCTATTTCTGATAGGTTCTAGTAGTTGCGTTGACCTACAATTGCCTGCCCTACTCGGACAATGGTAGCCCCTTCTTGAACGGCTATTTGAAAATCGCCACTTGTTCCCATCGAAAGTTCTTCTAAATTGGCTTGTGGATATTTTTTTGATAGAAAGTCTCGCAATCGGTGCAATTGCCGAAAATAGGGGCGAGCTAGCTCTGCATCTTGAAAGAAGGGCGGCATGGTCATCAATCCGCGTATTTCGAGATTTTCTAAAGAGAGCATTTCTTCAATATCTGGCAATAGGGATTCCCAACGAGTTTCATCGGATGCATCCCAGCCATGTTTGCTTTCTTCGCCACCGACATTAAGCTCTAATAAAAGGGGAAACTTCTTTTGGGCTTCTTTAGCAAATTGGTTAATCCGCCGCGCTGTTTTTAGTCGGTCGAGAGAGTGTAAAAGGGCAAAGTTCTCAACGACCAAACGCGCCTTACGGCTTTGTACATGCCCAATCATGTGCCATTCTACCGTATTTTTCTCGCCTAGAGATTGCATTTTCTTTACAGCTTCTTTGGGGTAATTTTCCCCAAAGATTTTCACCCCCGCGTCTATGGCAGATTGCAAAACAGCAAGAGGCTGTTTTTTGGTGACAACGACCAATTTAACAGATTCTGGGTTGCGCCCTGCACTCTGTGCGGATTTGGCTATTTGGGATTGAGTTTCTTCATATCGAAGACGAATTGACTCTGTGAGAGATTTATTTTCCATATTTTTCTTTTTCTAATTACTCGATTGTTCTGTTTTTAATTTAATCATAATTTTTCATTCTTAGACAGCTACTTGACTGACAAAACTCTAAAGTGTTTTTTAAACACCAAGTGCCCCAAGAAAACACAAAGGAAAAGACAAAAAACTAAAAAAAACAGAACGCAGATTAAACAGAGGTTTTTCATTCGCGAATGCTCGCGTTAAAAAGTGTTTATTCCGTTCAGTACACGGATGCCTCACATCCCAAAAAACGGATTCCCTTCTACGAAGCCCCCCAAAGACTAGTGAATTTCTTATCTCAGCAGAGAATTTCGCGTTCGTGTAAGCGCGGTATTCATTTATGTTTGCCCCCAATTGAAAAAAACAAATTACAAAAATCGGACTTCAATATCTTTTATATTTCTGAAATCTCTATCCATT
>CAZAWS010000129.1:0-4363 GCA_964488755.1 uncultured Anaerolineaceae bacterium
TAGCGTCTTACTTCAAAGGCTCAGATGGCAATTTGTCGAAACCTGCTATAAAAATCATATCTGATATACGAGCTAAATTTCCACTCGTTATCTGACAAAATTTGCGCGCTCACTTATTGCGGTAACACTTTGAAATTTTTATGAATTACCTAACATTGCATTTTAAATTGAACAAGGTAGAATAAAGGGCAGGAAATACACTATGACAAAAAACGTATCACCAGCCTTCAAAGAAAAATTTCACTTTTGGTTTCGCAAAACCCTCCCGCCTATAGAAATGGAGCGGCGCGTAAAAGTGCGTGCACGTATGCGTGAAGAAGCGCATCCAGACTTCGACTATTTCTTGCTGGTTGTGCTATCTAGCATCATCGCCACATCGGGGCTACTCACCAACTCTGGGGCGGTCATAATTGGGGCTATGTTAGTTGCGCCGCTCATGTCACCAATTATTGGCTTGGGCTTAGGTGCACTTATTGGTGATGAAAAGCTACTTAAAACTTCTGCTTCTTCTCTTTTTCGCGGGGCTTTTATTGCTGTACTTGTTGCGATTCTTTTAACATGGTTTAACGAATCCCTCCCCTTTATCACCTTGCAAACCCTTCCTGAGCAAGTTATATCTCGGACTAGCCCTACCCCCATTGATTTAATGATTGCTCTCGCGGGCGGTTTAGCGGCGGCATTTGCTATCGCACAGCCTTCAATCTCTGCCGCATTGCCAGGCGTTGCTATTGCTACTGCCCTCATGCCTCCGCTAGGCGTGGTTGGAATAGGCATCGCCATGGGGCGTTGGGAAGTTGCAGGGGGGGCGTTTTTACTCTTTATCACCAACGCTGTCACTATTGCCTTTGCTTCTATGCTGGTCTTTTTTGCCTTGGGCTTTAGCCCAGGCACTAAAAATGGGGTACGTGTGCCGAGGGCTTTGTGGCTTTCAGCATTTGTCACCTTTCTTATGTTATTGCCACTCACCTATCTTAGCATCAACGCTTTTCAAGAAGCCAGCAGAGAGCGAGAAATACACAAAATTGTATCCGAAGAAATTCACGCGCAAGGCGCGGAACTGCTAACCCTAGAAACAAGCATGAATGAAGATGGTATCCTCAACCTAGAAATCACCCTACGCACGCCACAACGCCTATATTATGGTGATGTAGATGGTTTACAAGAAAATATCGCCCTACAGTTACAAGAAACAGTAGCTATTGTGGTTAATCAGATTATTGCCGATAAATTAGACCCCCTTGTTCCGCCTACATTCACCTCTACACCTACACGAATCGCCAAATCGCCTACACCTACGGCTACAAAAACATCTACGCTTACGCCAATGCCTACGGCTACATTTACCCCAACATCAACCTTTACCCTCACCCCAACGCCAGAGACCGCAAAAATACAAAATATATTCACCGACTACAACCAATGCCTAGAATTACGGCAAAGCGCAGGGTTTACACGTCCTGTTATTGGGCGCGTTTATAACGGACACTATATCACCATACGATATTCTGAACGAACTGTTGATGGACTAGTTTGGCTAAAAATAGAAGATAAAGAAGGCCGCTTAGGATGGTTGCCAGAAGTTTGTTTCAACGTAATTACACCCACCCCAACAGAAATACCCATCTACGAAACACCAACCCCTGAGGGGAATTGATTGGCACGAGGAACCAGTTTTGGATATGAGACCGCGACGTGCGCGTGTTTTAGGCTTGTTCATTGCCCCCAAGCTGATGTGCGGTGGAAAAAAACGCTGCTCCTCATCGGCAAAAATGTTGACCGAAGGCACGCAAGTTCGAGACAAGTCTGTAGCGGGACTTCATCCAAAAACGTAATAAACCTCGCTCTAGCCGCTGTCCCCAGCGGCGTTTTCCTAAAAAGCCTGCGCAGAGGACAGCGCAGGGAGCGAAGTGAAAATATAATACAAAAAATAGCTGTCACCTGCAAAGCAAAAAACAACTGAAGGAGAAGAATAATGGAAAACGAAACTCAATCAACACCATCCTTTTTATCCCGTTTGGGACGAGCGTTTATCGTGATTTTACGCGTGGTGTTCTTTTTGGCAATACTCGCCATTCTTGGTTGGCTTGTCTATTTTGGCACGCCCTATATTTATGAAAATGTACTATTGCCGATTGAAAATAATACCGCTCGCATAGAAGAACTTGAATCTCAACAACGCACAGAATTAGAGCAATTAGACGATCAGCTCTCTGGAATACAAGGACAAGTAGAAGCCCTCGAAGCAGAACTTGAGGGCGCTATTTCTGCGCATGATGAAACACTTGGAAATTTAGATGAAATAGAAGCCTCCTTAGATTCTCTCCTTGAGACAAGCAAAGAACAGGAACAATTATTGGTGCTTAATGACACTGCCATTGCCGATGTGCGCCGTCAGGTTAATTTGAGCCGTTCTATCGAGTTGCTCACCCGCGCCCAACTTTATCTCTCTCAAAACAATTTTGGCTTAGCTAAATCTGATATTGAGAATGCAAGAGATATTCTTTTGTCCTTACAAACTGAAATGCCTACAGAAAGAGCCGAAGCTTTAGAGGTAGTTATTGACCATCTTAGTTTTGCTCTAGAGAATTTGCCAAAATATCCTATTATTGCGCTTGACGGTGTAAATATCGCTTGGCAGTTATTAGTTAACGATTTACCCGATTTACCAGAACTTCCACTCGTTGAAGAAACAGAAACGCCTGTGCCTGAGCCTACGCCTACGGAAACGCCTTAAAGTTATACTATGTGCTAACTTTTTCTTAAAATGACCTAAAAACAGAAAAAAATAGGTAGTGATTCTAAAGTAAGTGATACGTTTTTTTGTAGCAATGGTGTCCAAAGCCTCCAGTTTTTGGACACCGTTGCCAAAAACCCGAAATCGGGAGATTTCGGACTCCGAGCTATCTCTTATACAAGAGCACTATCAAAAAAATATTATGAAATATACACGAATAATTTCAGTGTTGGCTATCGCAATCCTATATTTATTATCAGGATGCTCTTCAATAAGCATGTTTTCTCAAGTTGCTGATGCACTCCCAGCAGATGCAATAGAAACTGCCACCCCCGCCCCAACCGCTACCCCAGCAGCAATTGATGAAGCCGTCAACAATATCGCTGTATCCTCGGGCATAGACCAAATTGAATTTTTAGGTTTAACAGGGGAGGATTGGACTAATTTTGCTATATCAATTCTTATGGTGATTTTAGGGTATATATTATCTCGTCTCTTTGTACATTACAGTTTATCCCTCATACGGAAACAAATAAAGGCATCTTTGTGGTATGAGTTTATCTCTTCAACAGTGGCAACTGCATCAAGATGGCTATTGCTCGTTATTACCATTCAATATGCAACCGACCGATTAACCTTTATAGATGCACAGACAAAAACCTCCTTATCGAATGTATATTTTTCTGCAACTGTTTTTATTGTAGCCTATATCGCCTGGAATCTAACTGATTTTGCAGAGTATCTCTACCAAGAAAAAATGAAAGAATCTGGTGGATACGGACAAATAGATCCCATGCTCACCGTTATTAAAAGGGTCGTGTTTTTCTTTATTGTTATTATTTCTTTTTCATTCTTATTATCTCGTTTCGGGCTGAATACCAACGCTTTAAATATCACCTTTGGTATCGTAGGCATAGCCCTTATATTTGCGGCGCAAGATACGCTCACGGATACCATCAGCGGCTTTACTATCTTAGCCGACCGTCCTTTTCGAGTAGGCGATACTATTGAGGTTGAAGCCGTTAGCGATTGGGGCATGGTCAAGGAAATCGGATTACGCACCACGCGTATTCTCACGTATGACAACCGCATGGTGATTATTCCAAACTCGTTAATAGGAAAAAATCAGGTGGTTAATTACACGTATCCCACCCCCGATTATCGAATGGAAACCAAGCTAGACATTCCTTACGGTACAGATATTGAAAATGTTCGCCAAATTATCAAAAAAACGATTGCCCCAATAGAGGGTATTTTAGCAGATAGCGTGGTTGAAGTACTTTGCCACGAGATGGGAGAATCAGCAATTATTATGCGCGTATGGTGGTGGATTAGCAACTATGACGATGCCCCCTTTGTTCGTGGAGAAGTGCTTGAATCTATAGAGCGTACTTTGCTTGAAAATGGTATTCAGTTAGCCTACCCAACACAAAATATCAATATGGTGAATGAACTTAAAATTGAAGAACAAAATTAGTAAGTCCTAGCTACACATCAGTTTCAAGATTTCTAGCAATTTTCTCACGCAAAGCCGCAAAGTCGCTAAGAAAAACCTTGTAAACTATAAAGCATGGGATTGAAATCCCACGCTGAAACACCAAGTCCGTTTAAACGGACTTCCTATCTCAG
>CAZAWS010000129.1:4463-5736 GCA_964488755.1 uncultured Anaerolineaceae bacterium
GATGGGCTTAAACAACACCATCAATACGTTGAGCATTTACACAAAACTGCCGAACTAATATGGACAAAAACACAACTATTCTTTTCGCTTCCCTTGTTATCGTTATGATGGGATTTGGGATGATTATCCCCATTTTCCCTTTTTATATCCAATCATTTGGGGCTAGTGGTGGCTCAATGGGGCTGGTCATGGCATCTTACTCCATTATGCAATTTCTCTTTGCCCCTTTTTGGGGCAGCCTCTCTGATAAATATGGCAGAAAACCCCTGCTCATACTCGGCATGGCTGGGAATGGTATCGCTATGTTCTTTGGCGGCGTAGCCTCTACTTTATGGATGCTTATCGCCTCCCGTGCCCTTGCAGGAATGCTCTCCTCTGCCACCCTCCCTACGGCAATGGCATTTATCGGTGATACGACTTCAGAAGGAGAACGCGGTGCAGGGATGGGAAAATTAGGCGCGGCAATGGGCGTTGGTATGGTGCTGGGTCCTGGCATTGGCGGTTGGCTGGCAGAAATAGATTTATCCTATCCTTTTTACCTTGCTACTGTGCTATCTTTTGTAGGCATGTTGGCTATTTTTCTGTTCCTTCCCGAATCACTGCCTCTCGAAAAACGCGCCCACACCAAAATCGCGCGCGGTCCCGAACTTCGTCCCATGTGGGACGCGCTCTATAGTCCCGTTGGCATTTTACTTTTTCTGGCATTTCTTCTCAGCTTCGGTATGACCAATTTTGAAGGTATTTTTGGCGTATACGCGCTGGCGCGCTTTCAATATAGTCCCAAAGAAGTGGGCACCATTCTCACCGTCATTGGCGTTGTTTCTGCCCTTATGCAAGGAGTAATGGTGGGACCTTTTACAAAAAAATGGGGCGAAAGAAAAATTATTATCGCCTCTCTTTTAGGCGGTTCGCTGGGTTTTTTGCTCATGCTCACTGCCTTCAATTACCTCACCGTTTTGCTCACCGTTAGCCTCTTCATCATGAGCGTTGCCATGTTGCGCCCCTCGGTTGCCTCCCTCACATCACGCCGCGCAGGAGAGATTGGGCAAGGCACGGCAATGGGTTTAAATAGTTCATTTATGAGCTTGGGACGCATAATAGGTCCGCTTTGGGCTGGCTTTCTCTTTGACGTGAACATCACCCTTCCTTATTTGAGCGGCGCAATTATCATGCTGGCTGGCTTTGGTGCGGCATTGAAAAAATGTAAAAAACAACCCCATCTGCTCTAGCCGCTGTCCCCAGCGGCGGTTTATGAGAAGACCGCCGCCGAGGA
>CAZAWS010000130.1:0-5640 GCA_964488755.1 uncultured Anaerolineaceae bacterium
TTGAGTGTTATTGCTCTATTTGTAACCGTTGTTGTGCTTTTTCAACATTCTAGTATCGAAAAAAAGCGCATAAACAAGAAAAGAAAGTCAAGAAATTGATAGACATGAAATTAGAGCTACGGAGAAATTCATATCCGTAACGTGCGGCATTCCTACGATTTAGGACTAAATTTAAAATGGCAAAACCTCCAAATTTCAAAGCAACCTTCGACTTTCTTGTACAACATGCACAAGAAAAGACTTCCTTTTCAGCCCAAGCACTTTCTGACAAAACAGGATGGGTTTTTTCTGAAACCGAAGAGAATGTCGCTAATCAGTTGAGTGATATTATCGAGGTAAAAGGGGAGAAGTATCTCGTAAAACCAGAGATGTTACGCGTGCGCCTGAGTGATTTCAAAGAACTTTTTCATCAGAAAAAACGCTTATTCACCGACTATCTTTTAGAAGTCTCGCCTAGCGTCTTGATTTACGAATTTTTTATGCCGCTTTCACGCGAGGACAGATTACGCGAAGCTCTCGACAATCTTTTTTATAGCGATACGATTGAGCAAAGAATTCAGGAAATTGGATTTAGCCAAATCCGCACAGGGTTGGGGTTGTCCGTAGATTATTCTGATGAAAAAATTCAAGAGCTTGTCTTTGATTTTATGGAAAGCACCATTGGGGGCTATTCGATATTTTTGGTCAACGGGCGTTATCGTGCCGATCAACTTGCTTCACGCGCCGAAGCTGTAAATCGCCCCTTTGCTTATGGTCCCTATATTGTTGATGAAACGACAGCTATTGTCCGCTTCATCTTGCCTGTCGAGACAGAAGCTGCGAAGTTTAAACACGGCAATATCTTAGAGCCTGCTTCGGTATCTGTTTCCGCCCAAAAACGCGCTGAATTAGTTCGCTGGCTTTTCTTGAATTTTTTTGCAGAAGCCTTAATCCGTGTTGTGCAGAATGAAGATGAAATCTGGCTACTCGAATCGGGGATGCGTAGCACTTTTTATCGTTGGATTAAGCGCGAAGATTAATCTTGAATTTTTGTAAGCGTTCAGCGGTATTAAAATTATGCCTTAAGTTTTTAACGTGAATGTCGCTACGCTATACGCGAATGAGCGAATGACGCGAATTTTTAATGTTTTTGCTGTATTTTTAGAAAAGTTATGCACTTTTGTTATCTTTGCGCAAAAAAACAAAAGAAAATCGAAATCTGTGGAAATCTGTTCAATCCGTACAATCCGCGTTCTATTTTGATCTCCCTGAACGCTTACGTTTAGTTTCGTGACATTTGCTTTTTCTTTCACACATTCAGTGCAGTAGGGGGAATGTACCTGTTTTTTGCTATCTTCGTTTTTAATTTTATTTCCCCATTGAATGAGCGGTGAAGGTTTTATTGACGGGGCTAACTGCTCAGGGGGTAAAAACGCAAAGCGGAGAGTTTGGGGAAAATGTGTTGGTTGAGATAGACAATGATGGGGCAGTCACGATTTGGCCGGAGAGACAGCTAATTTGGCGGAAGTAAGTTTTTCGAAGTATAAGCAAGCCTAAAACACGCGCGAAAAAACCCCTATTTCTTAGAAATAGGGGTTTTTTGTCTACCAAAAATCTTTTTTATTCTTGCGATTAAAACCTTAGAGACCAATCGCCTTTAACATATCTTCATTCTGATCGAATTTAAAATCATTAACGCCGCGTTTTTCCGTTTCTTCGTTTTCGACTTGATAAAGACGGAGAGCTGCCTCGTTCGTGACGATAGGCTTGCTGAGGCTTGCGAGTTTCTTTTCGAGGGCTACGAGAGCCGAAGCAGAAGTGTCGTCTTTCGGAAGAGTCGCGAGGTAATCTAAAATCGCTTTGGCACCGTTTGTGCCGTCTTTACGGGCGTAGCCAACGAGACCATCTGAGGCTTGGCGAGACCAACCTGCGACAAAAATATCTTCAATTACAGATTCGCTGGCGGGGTCATAGGTTTCGTAAGTTTTTTCGTTTTTGGGGAAGCGGGGATGTTCGTTTTTGACAAACTCACTCCACTTGTCAACAGGCAAGCCGAAGTTTTCGTCTACTTTATCGCCAATGGCAAAAATAATTGTCTCCGCTTCGATGACGCGTTTTTGTCCTGAGCCGCGTGGCTTGGTGACACCATCTTTGAGAATAAGTTTATTATCTTCGACTTCAACGCTGGTGAGCATTTTTTGTTCATCGCCGAACATTTGTTGAGGAGATGTGAGGAATTGGAAGCGGAATTTTGTTTCGGAGACTTTGGGTGCGGCTTTGGGCAATGCGGCAAGGAATGCTTCTTTTGCGGCTTGCGGGTCTTGTCCGACTTCAATCATGTTGTCGGCACAACGAGCGATTTCCGCGTCCAGAGCGTCAAGGTCTAAGTTTTCGGCAACGTAAGCTAATTCTTTCTTCGTAAATTTGATTTCAGCAGGTCCACGGCGAACAAGAGCGGTCACCTCGTCTACTTTTGCTTCACGAATAAGATAACGAGCAATATCAATCATCACATTTCCCGCGCCGACTACGAGACAACGAGATCCAAAACGATATTCATGCTGGCTGAAAGGAGGCAGGTGGTTATAGAAATAGACAACAGATTTAGCGTGGTAAACGCCAGTTTGGTCTTCGCCGGGGAGTCCAAGCCATTTGGTCCCTTGTGCCCCAGTAGTTACGAAGATGGCTTGATAGCCAAGTGCGCGCAAATCGCTAAGGCTAATATCCGCATTTTCCCCAACGGTCACATTACCAAAATAATGTAAATCGGGCGTTTCAAGAATTTTTTTGAATTGTTTACGCAGTCCTTTTTTCATGGCAACTTTATCGGGATAAATACCATATTCGGCGAGACCGCCAGGTTTTACATCGCGGTTAAAGAGAGTGACATCTACACCTGATTCGGCGAGTTCACGCGCTCCGTATAACCCAGCCGGTCCTGCGCCGACCACGGCAACTTGGGGTTTCTTTTCTGTTTTCATTTTTTGTTTTCCTTTAAGCGTTAAGTGATGATAATTTAAGGTTTTTTTTGTAGCGAATCTACAATTAAGTAACCTTGACTATTATAGCTATTAGAGAGTTGGATGACAAGGTGAGTATATAGATGGATTAAAGCGATAAAAGTAAGGTTAGAATGTAGTTAGGCGAGGTTAGGCAGCTCCAAGAAAACGAATCTCCAGGAAATTAGGCAGAGATAGGTTGAATAAGAACAAGCTATTTTTCTGAACTAGATAATCTTTCAAATCTTTTCTCTAATTCTGCCATAGCCTTTTGAGTGCCCGCGTGAACGTTGAGCGTCCATGTGGTGGTTCGTGGCATTCGCATTGAAAATTACCGTAAACCAAGCACCTCATAAATCTTAATTGGGTTAGATTTCCCCTTAACTTTTATTGCATCTAGCTTGTCAACGTAAATGTATTTTTTCACGCGTATATAAGCCGCGTCACTAATTAAAATCTGATTTTTTCTTGAATTCTCTTGAATACGTTTAGCCGTATTTATGCTATCGCCAATGGCGGTATATTCTAGCTTTTTCTCGGTGCCAATAAGCCCTAAAACGGCTTCACCGTAGTGAATGCCTACACCAAAGCCAAGCTGAGCTTCTGGGGGAAGTTCGAGATAAAGTTTTTCAATGGCACTGCGTATAGCTAAAGCAGTCCGAACTGCGCGTAGGGTATGATCAGCCTGCGGGATAGGGGCGTTATACCATGCCATAACCGCATCGCCAAGAAATTTATCTACGGTGCCTTCCTCATCAAGAACAGCTTCAGCTGCTGCGGCAAGATAACGGTTTAGCACGGATACAAGTTTTTCAGGGCTTTGCTTCTCACTGAAACTGGTAAACCCACGAATATCGGCAAATAAAACGGTAATGCGGCTACGTTTGCCGTCCATGTGTAAACGATTAGGGTCAATTTGCTGAATAACAGCGGGAGAAACCATTCGTTCAAAAAGTTGGCGTTGGGCTTCTAGGGCTTTGCGCTCTGTGAGGTCATCTAATACAATTGCCACACCTTGTGTGGTTTCGTTGGCATCTTTTAACGGAGCAAGGTTGAGCCGCCAATTTACAGCACCACGTTCACCGAGGCTATGGTTAATTTCAAAATCAATAATATCTTCATCGGTTTCGCGCATAGCAGCAAGTTGAGGCAAAATAGCTGAAGCGATAGAAGGAATAATTTTATCGATCCTATGACCAATAATTTCAGGAGCTGCCTGCCCAATAATTGTTTCAGCGGCTTTATTACAAAGTGTTATTTGGTCTTGTCCATCGGTGGTGATTACTCCGCTGGCTATAGAGGCAAAGATATTGTCCATCAAATTCTTCAATTCCGTTACTTCTTCAAGCGTGTGGCGTAAGGAAGTGAATAAGCGCGCATTTTCAATAGCAATGGCTACCTGATTGCCAAAGGTTGCTAAAACATTTCGTGAGGCTTCCGTAAAGATACCAGAGCGTATACGGTTATCGGCATAAATCACGCCAATTAGCTCGTTTTTTACTTTCAGCGGCACGCATAAAATTGAACGCATATTGTGGGCAATAATACTTTCCTGTCCCCCAAAGCGTGGATCTTCTTGCGCATTTGTGGTCAAAATTCCTTCCCCGCTTTCTATTACACGGTTAATAATGGTGCGGCTAGTTGTCGTTTCCTTAGAGTTGATTGATTCCTGTTCCCAGTTGCGTGCGGTGCGGATAGTCATTGCGTTGTCGTCATCACGGAGCATCAAAAAACCACGCTCGGCGTTAATCATTTTCACAACAGTGTCCATTGCTATTCGCAAAACCTCATCCACTTCGAGAGAAGAGTTCACCATTTGGCTGATATTTGTTAACGCAACCATATTAGCGTGTTCATCTTCAAAAGCTGAAGCACTACGGCTCATTTTATAAAGTTGTCCCTCGAGACGAGAAAGCTCATCTGTAATACTGCGTGGCACTTCTGTAGTAGTAGTTTTAATCGTAGTACAAGCACGCCCTATTTGCCTGCTTAGCGTAAGTATTTGATCTTTCAAAGGAGCTTCATTTGTGTTGTTTTTTTCAGCCATAGTCTTCTCTTTTTTTAATGCCTGCCAACGAATGAAACGGCTTAATTGTTGAGCAGTTTCTTATTTTGGGTATAAAAGCTTCGTTGAAGCTCTATTAAAGCCTCAATTTCTTCTTCATATTTGGGTATTAATTTTATCAACAAATCTACGCGCTCTTGGGGAGTAAAATGTGATGGGATTTCTTCGTCAAGCAAACGCAAACTTGTATTTACGCCAACATGCCCAGCGCACTATCCAAGTCGGAACATCGCGATTGTTTTTTTCATAAAATCGGATAACAGACCGCAGCGCGCGTGCCCCAAGCTTGTTCCCGATTAAAGTACCAAAGTGCGAAGAAAACGCCTACCGTTGACAAGGCAATCATACCCCAAAAGAAGAACTTTCGCCCCTTTACTTTTAGCGTGCCCCAAAGCATTTCGTAAGCGTTCAGCCATATTAAAATTATGCCTTAATCTTTCAACGCAAATGTCGCTACGCTATACGCGAATGAGCGAATGACGCGAATTTTTAATGCTTTTGCTATATTTTTTCAGAAAACTCATACGTTTTTGTCATCTTTGTACAAAAAAAGTTTTTAAAATCCGCGTTCTATTTTGAGTCCCCTGAACGCTTACA
>CAZAWS010000131.1:0-5634 GCA_964488755.1 uncultured Anaerolineaceae bacterium
CCGCGTCCCAGTCGCCGCGTTGACGCGCTAATGTCGCTTTCTGGTAGATATAACACCAACCGTGAGCAGGTTCAACGCCAAAAACGGCTTCGGGTAAGCCCGTCTGTTTTTTTATTTTCCATCTACGTCTTCGCATAGAAGTTCAATTACTTTTTCATAATCATAAGGTGCTGGATAAATAGCTCCTCTTTCTAGCTCTTTACATAAAAAGAAATGTGTATTCGGGTCTTTTTTTATATAAGAAGCAATTTCTTTTGCTTTTTCTATTTCTCCAACTGCAATATATGCTTCAAAAGAAGCTAACCATTCAGATCGGTCTTGTGCATGAAAATTAGAGGCTGTTGCTTCATCTGCAAGTTGTGCTACTTTATCCCAATCTTCCATTTGCTTAGCAAGATTCATTTTTTGATAAAAATAACACCAACTATGTTCAGGTTCAGTCCCGAAAATAGATTCAGGAACTTTTGCCGGAATATGAGTTACATCAATTTGAGAAATTTGTGAGTAGGGTGCTGCATTTGTAAAACTTCCATCTCTTGAGAAACCAGGTAACTCTAACTGACGACCATCCAAGACATGTAGACAAGATTTCTCCTCTGGGAAAGAAACAATTAATGACTTGTTATATTTTTTAGGAACATATACATTGCGATTATTGTCTTCACGGTGTTCTCCTGTCTGAACAAATCGAACTGTTTGTGTATTTAACACTTCAGCAGAAAGAATAACGCCCTCACCCGGATAATAGATCATATTTGCTGGACTATATATTTCATAGTCCTCGGCAAAACCAAAGGGCATGGATACAAAAATCATGGTTCGCTTCTCCAAACTTGGGGCGCGCCAAGACATTTGCCACCACAATTCACGATTATAAGACCAATAGTCGCGATAGTAATCGGCACTAAAATAGTGTGTCATTACACTCATAGCAATTAACGCGAGGGAAACAATCCAACGAGAAGATGAACCCCATGTATAGAAAATAAATCCTGTGAGTGCGAGGATTGCGCCAATGGTAGTGTGGTAGGTATAACGATCCCATTGGACTTCAAAAGAAATATTACGCCCTGAAACAACGATAGGTAACACTGCCATCCCAACAATTAATACCCCCATCCACATCCAACTAATTTCTACAGAGTTTTTTTTAGATTTCTTTTCAGGCAGAATTCCATGCTTTTGACAGTATTTAATATAAAAGAAAACAACACCTACAGCCAATATAGCCAAAGCAAAAGCATTAATAAAATCCTCATAACTACTTGTATTTGTGAACTTATAGAATGGAATAAACCAAGCTAAAACTATGGCTTCCCATATATCCTTAATCGTTTCTATTGATATTTTTGCCATACTTTGCAAGGGGAAACTTTTATACGTTACAAACAATCTGTCAATGTCAGTAGAAGGACGCAAACTCTTAAATATAAACACCCTCCAAAAAACAAATGCTCCTCCTAGCAAGAGGTAAGGAGCAGCTTGTTTTAATAAAGGGGAAATGATTTTTAGAGGGGATTTCTCTTCGCTTTCTCGCCAGAGAAAATACCAAAACAGGAGTAGCCGAGCACCTTCTAAACCGATCATAGCTTCAAATATTCCAAGATACAAGCTTTCTAAAGCCATTGCTAAAAGTATTAATAACACTTTCTTCCAATTTTGTTTCGCTTTTAAAGCTAATATACTGACCAAAATAGAAAATAAAGCAAAATCGTATCCTAGTAATAAATTTTTGAAAGTGGCGGCATTAGGTTGTTGTAAAAAACCAGGATAAACGGCAAAAAGCAAGGCGGCAATGGTTGTTTCAATTTTTTTCTCTTTCCAAATTGTACGTAAAAGAAAAAAGAAAGCAAAACTTCCCACCAGCCGCAAGAATAAAGCGTAAAGGTGCCACCCTAAAACCGAATTTCCTAAAACAGAATAGTCTAGAGCATAAATATATCCAATCAAAGGGCGATCAATAGTAAATAAATTTATAATCTCACTAGCCCCTCCAGTTTGTCCAGCCAATAACATATACCAATCATCACGATAAAGTCCGAGTTGAGGTATGAGCACTCCGTAGCTTAATATCGTAACAATGCTAATCACACAAAGAGCAAAAACTAGCTCAATTGTTTCATTTTTTTTCATAAGCGTACCGTTCATTTTCATTTTTGACCTCTTACAATCTCTTCACCGCATTTTTTTATGCAGACACTATATTTCTCATTCGTTCACACAATAAATACTTTCAGACAAAGCGTGCATTTCAGGAGTGATATCCATCTCTAAAAGAATTTCACAGGCTTGCTGAATAACAAAATCTTCTTTTTTAATATAGGATTTGATTTCTTGGACGCGTTCCCCGTCCCCCAGCATAACAGCGGCTTGAATAAAGGGCATCCACTCGATGGGGTCTTTCGGAACGCTCCCCTGTGAGCTTGCTTGCTGATCGAGAGCAGCGACCAAGCCCCAGTCGCCTTTTTGACGCGCCAATGTTGCTTTCTGGTAGATGTAACACCAGCCGTGCGCAGGTTCAACGCCAAAAACGATTTCGGGCGGTGTGTGAGATTCTGCGTCAGTCAAAATATGTTCCGCATCTGAATAAGCACCAACTTGCATAATTCGGTCATTTTCCCATTGCGAATACTCTGGTTGAGTGCCATCAATAATATGAACACATGAGTTTAATGTTGGCTGAGTCAGAATAAGGAGTTCTTGATAATCGGGAAAGATTACAGTTCCTCTTCGTCCACGCGGAGGTTGCGGTTGCTGCGCGAAGATATTTAGCACGGTATCATGCGTGAGTACCAGCGCATAAACACCAGGACGCACTCGATTTTTGCTTGTCCCTTCGGGATAATAAATTTGACTGGCTGGACCCCAAACAAAATACTCTTCTTCTATGGCGTTGGCAGGATAATTTGCGATCAAAGTTGTTTCTTGGGCAATATGTGGAATGCGCCAGCTAACTTGCCACCAAAAGTCTTGAAGACTATCTCTTTCTTGCGCAAAACTAACCGCGTTTGCATGATGTGTTAACGTGGCGATAAAAATTAAACTTGCTAGAACTGCCGTTCTTACCTTTTTGTTTGTAAAATAATAAGCCATAGCTACGAGAATGAAGGCAACACCAATCGAAGCGGCTAAGGTATAACGTGAATGGCTAGGGAAGATGACAGAGCGATTAACAAGTGTGATTGGAATCAGACCTGCTACCAATGTTAGAAAGCCAAGCCACAGAGCTTCTTTTTGCCAACGATTATCTTTAATAAGCTCTTTATCGTTTTTTTGCTCGCTTTTTCTTAGGAAGAAAAATACGCCTATTACAAGAGTAACCACAATAATGCCGAGAGAAAAACCAGCTACGGTCTCTTTTACGCGCATCCCAAAAGCAAGTTGGGAGAGAGGAACTCCCCAAGCCAAGAATAAAGTCTTTATGGCATCGTGCGCAAGGTTAATAAACCAAGTTGCCCCCATAAGCAAAGGCGATTCGGCAAATCCACTCAATTGTGCGCCTATATTTGTTGCGCCACGTTCACTATCAAAGAGAAAAAAACGCCAAAAAATAAAGGGCAGAGGCACAAGCAAAACGGGAAGGCTTTGCAAAAATCCCCACTTCACTTTTTTTAGGAAATCATCTTTTCTACGCAGAGCAAAGGTAAATATAAGTAAAAATCTTAGGACTTCTATGCCAATAAAATACTCAACCAAGCCTAAATAAAGCCATGCCAAAAGTGCTGAGACGGTTAGATAGCCAGCCCGCGCAAAAAAGTTTGATGCTGAAAGTGACTTTAAGGTTAGCGCAAGAGAAAAAGTTGCCGCCGCTAATGCGATCATTTGGGATTGGTAATCGATACCGTTTGGTTGAGAGAGAAACCCAGGATAGACGAGAAAGAGAAGAGCCATCCACAGTGTTGCTTGGCGTTGCTTTGCCCACAGGAGTTGTGTTGTCCATAAAAAACCTATGCCACTAAGCAAGCGAAAAAAATAAGCACTTAAATTATAAAAAAGCACATTCTCGCCAAAGAGCAAATAAGCCGGCTCAAGCACAAAGGCTCGCAAGGGGCGGTCTTCGCTAAAAATTGTATGGAAAATCGAAGCCCCCTTCACCTTTGCCGCGTACATTAAATACCAATCATCGTGGGTGTATCCAAAATTATTGATTAAAGGCAAATATACCAATGCAGAAATTATTGTCAGCAAAGCAATAAAGCGAAAGTTCTCATTTTTTAAAACTTTCATAATCTAGCCCTTTGCCGCCAAAACCAACTCAACCGCCCGTACGCCATCTTCTAGCGAGCAACGCGGCTCGGCATTTCCTTTTACTACTTCAATAAAATGCTTCATTTGCTCCACAAAAAGAGTGTTACGCTCAAAGTTTTTGGGCAAAGGATAATCTGTGAGGATGGGTTCAGCGGGATTTTCGCTCCATGTCCCAAATTCATCAGGCATATCATAATGACGCAAAACGCCATTGGCGTTATCCCAGCGGATTGTCCCTTTTGTCCCGACAATTTCAAGACGATGGACGGGGGGACGCTGGAAATAATTGACGTGAACTCCGCCGACCGCCCCTGATTTTAGCTTGAGTGCCATTTCCCCAACATCTTCTACGCCCTTAACTTCGAGGGGGGAAATATGCCCCGCAAAAGATTTTATTTCTTCAACTTCGCCCAAAATATAGCGGATGTAATCAATTGGATGCGTTAATGTGCCAATCACGCCCCCGCCTAAATCGGCGCGTGCCGCGTAGCTTTCACGATAATCTTCCCACGGATGCCAGTTGGGTAAATATTCGCCCCAATGTGAATGAAAACTTAGAACTTTGCCTAACGCGCCTTCATTGACTAAATCACGAGCTTTATTTAACGTAGGATGATAACGAAATTGAAACCCAACCAAAACGCGACTGCCGCTCTTGGCAACTGCGCGGCGCAATTCATCTACACGGGTCAAATTATCCGAAATCGGTTTTTCGAGCAAGATATGGCATCCCGCTTCTGCGGCGGCGATAGCCACATCCATGTGCAGGGATGTGGGATTAGAGATAACTACGGCACTCACGCCTAAATCAAGTGCGTCCCGTAAATCTGTTTTAACGGGAATTCCGGCTAATTCTTCATCATCCAGTGTTGATTGATGCGTTCTGTATAAGACAATATCATCCTGCCCTAACTCACGCAACATCTTCAAATGACGGCGACCAATTGAGCCTAGTCCAGCAATTAGAAATTTCATAAAACTCCTATTAAGCGTTCGTAATAGGGAAAGTATACTTGAAAATGAAAAAGCCTTGCCCTATGCAGATGCCAGTACGTGCGTCACCGCTGTAGATGCGGGTCCGCCCAACGATTGGATTAGGGCGACTTGCTCCGCATCGCGCGTGTCTCGGAGCTTGGTGACTGCTTCGACAGCTTGGTACACGCCCGTAGCACCGCCGGGGAATCCACGTGCTTTTAGTCCGCCCGCTGTGGCGCAGGGGATGGATCCGTTTTCTGCAATTTCGCCGTCTCTTGCCAACTCCCAGCCTTTACCTTTTTTGGCAAATCCCGCCGCTTCTAGTGAAAGGGCGGCGTAGATGGAGTAGGCATCGTGATATTCAAAGAAGCTGATCTGCTCGCGGGTCACGCCTGCTTTTTGTAATGCACT
>CAZAWS010000132.1:0-5632 GCA_964488755.1 uncultured Anaerolineaceae bacterium
AAAAAAAGATGGTGAAAAAGAGCGAAAGAAGGGTAAGACATTTCTAAAATGCTTTCCAAAAAGTCGAATTCAGATATTTTCTGCTGAATTTGTGAAAAAGCTAAGGTCTGATGTCTTATGGCTGAACGCTTACAAATAATTACCGCTAACTCAAGGAGAGTATTAATGACCGCCCCTCAAAAAAAACGCGGTATTTGGCAACAAGCCGCCTATCTCGCTGAAAAGACTCCCGAATCCCGCAACCGTTATGTAGATTTTCTGCGTGCTCTATCCATTATTATGGTCATATTTGGACATTGGCTAGTCGTTGCGCCCTACGTTGACCCTGCCGGTGAACTCCAATTCCCAGATATTCTCTCCATCCTCCCGTGGACACAATGGCTCTCGTGGATTCTCCAAGTCATGCCCATTTTCTTCATCGTAGGTGGATTTTCAAATAGCATCTCGTGGAAATCGGCGCAAAGACGAGAAGAAAACTACTCCACTTGGTTTGCGGCGCGTTTGCGCCGACTAATCACCCCTGTTCTCCCCGTTTTAGCCGTTTGGAGCGGCATTGGCATTATTGCAAAGTTCTTTAATGCCGACCAAAGTATTTTGCAACCTGCCTCACAATTTGCATTACTCCCCGCGTGGTTTTTAGTTATCTATATCGTCGTGGTGAGTTTTGTACCCATCACCTACCGCGCTTGGCAACGCTATAAATTTGCTTCTTTTTGGGCACTTGTGGCAGTCGCAATTCTCATCGACATTGCCGTTTTCGCATTGGGATGGAAAGCCTTGGGTTGGGTTAACTACATTTTTGTTTGGGTCGCCGTCCACCAGTTTGGGATCGCGTGGCAAGCCCAAAGCACGGGCGATTTTCGTAAAACGCTTATTTGGACAGTCGGTGGGTTTCTGGCACTCATCGCCCTCGTCACCTTTGGACCCTATCCAATCAGCATGGTCACGGTGCAAGGCGAAGAAATCAGCAATACCCTTCCGCCCAATCTCACCATGCTTGCGCTCGGCATCTTTCAGGGTGGATTATTGCTCTCGCTCGAAAAACCGATTCGCAAATGGCTAGATAAAAAGAAGGTCTGGACAACCGTAGTCCTCATCAATGGGATGATTATGACTCTCTTCCTTTGGCACGTTACCGTTTTGATTTTGGTCGCCAGTTCTGCGCTTGCTTTGGGGGGAATAGGTCTCGGCATCGCCCCTGGAGTTTCGGCTTGGTGGTTGACAAGACCCATCTGGCTTCTGCTCCTCAGCACCGTGCTATTAACGCTAACCCCAATCTTTGTGCGCTACGAACGGCTTTCTGCTGTTAAAAATGCTCCTATCCCCTTGTGGCGATTATTATTCGGCGCGCTCCTTTTTGGTGCTCCCCTAGCCCATCTCACTCTTAATGGTATCACCGCTGACAATTTGCTAGGCATTCGCGTTATAGAGTTGTCTCTTCCCTTCGTGGGGGCGGGATTAATAGGGATTATCAAAATCAAGAAATAACAATCTTTTTCAAAACACTCACAAAATAATCAATCTCTTCTTCGCTGTTATAGCTCTGAATTGAAATCCGCAAAAAAGATTGCTCACGCCAGCGTGTATGCGGAATTTCAATCTGATATTCATCATAAAGTCGTTTTTTCAACGTTGCGCCATCCACGTTTTTAGGGAGGGGGAGAACAGCCATTTGCCCCAACCATTCTCTGGGATTTGGCATAATCGGTGGCATTTTTGTAATAGTTTGGACTTTCTCTAGCGTAAGGTCCAATAAATTTCTACAGCGAGAACGAACGCGACCCCAATCTTGCTCCCGTTGGTAAGCAATTGCCGCGGGGACAGACAGAAACGCGGCAATATCGCGCGTCCCCTGCCATTCGTGATAATCAATAAACTGATTGCCGCTTCCAAAACCAGATTCGGCATCATAGCCCCAACTTACCACCAGTGGGTCGAGCCAGCTTTGCACTTCACGCCGTGCGTGAAGGAATGCCGCGCCCTTTGGAGCCATCATCCATTTATGACACGCGCCAACGTAAATATCTGCATCCACTTCTTCTAAATTAAGGTCAATTTGCGCGGGGGCGTGCGCTCCATCAACGATGCAGAGAATGCCCGCTTCGCGCGCTTTTCTGCAAATCTCGGTGACGGGGAAAATCAGCGCAGTGACGCTGGTAATATGGCTGAGAAAGATAATTTTTGTTTTCGGTGTAACGCCTTGCCAAAAATGTTCCACAAAATCGGCATGAGTTGTGACGGGCAGCGGGATATGTCTTTGCACATATTGTGCCCCATTTTTTTTACAAATATATCGCCAAGTTCTATCCATTGCGCCATATTCGTGGTCGGTGGTCAAAACTTCATCGCCTGCCTGTAAATCAAGATTACGGACAACCATATTAATTGCGGTAGTTGGGTTGGTGAAGTAGACTAAATCATCAGTGCGGCAGTGAAGATATTCGGCTAATTTCTTGCGTGATTCTGCGAGCAAAGAAATGGCGCGTCTGCCGAGAAATTCGACGGGGCGTTGCTCCAAGTCGCGTTGCCATTCTTGGTAAATATCAAAAACAGGCTTTGGACATGCGCCAAAAGAGCCATGGTTAAGGAAAGTGATTTTGGGGTCGAGCAGGAAGTCTTTTTTCATGGGGTGATTATACCTTTTTGGTGGGGGAATTTCGAGAGAAACAAGATTTTTTAACGCGAATTACGCGAATTGACGAATTATGCGAATAAAAACAAAGAAAATAAAAACATTCGCGAAATTCGCTCATTCGTGTATAGCGTAGCGGCATTCGCGTTGACAAGTATGACATACTGTTTTTCATTCTGATAACATTTGTTTGCTCACCAAATAAAAACAAAAAATAAAAACACGTAAAAGAGTGGGTATAATTATTGTTCAGTACAAAAACCCACGCCAAGAAAAAAGTTGGTAGAGGGCACGCAAGTTGAGGTCGCGTATGCTGAGCCTGTCGAAGTAAGCGGCGCGTTTAATCCCATAAATCATCATCGGAGGCATTAATGTCAGGAAAAGAATTCCCATCCCAAGCACAAGTCGTTATCGTAGGCGGAGGCGTGATTGGTACGAGCGTTGCCTACCATCTCACCAAATTAGGTTGGAAAGATGTGGTGCTTTTAGAGAAAAAAGAACTCACATCTGGCACAACTTGGCACGCGGCGGGATTGGTGGTAACGCCAAGCGGCAGTGAGTTGGGGGTCGAAATGTCGGTCTATACACGCGAATTGATTAAGACTTTGGAAGCAGAAACCGGGCAATCAACCGGCTTCAAAGATGTGGGGTATATACAATTGGCTTCTTCTCCAGATTGGCTAGAAGATCGGCGGAGAATGGCGGTTGCGGCGCGAAGATATGGCGTGGATTATCAGGAAATCTCGCCCACAGAAATCAAAAAGATGTTTCCGCTCGCGAATGTAGATGATATTTTAGCGGGCTTTTATGTAGAAGATGATGGGCGCGCAAACCCAGTTGATTTTACGATGGCATTGGCGAAGGGCGCGCGGATGGGCGGCGTAAAAATCTTTGAAGAAACCGAAGTGATTGGCATCAACCAAGAGAAGGGGCACGTGACTGGCGTGGTGACGAATAAGGGAGAGATAAAAGCTGAAGTTGTCGTAAATTGCGCCGGTTTATGGGGGCGGGAATTGGGTAAAATGGCGGGCGTAAATGTGCCTTTACAAGCGGCAGAGCATTATTATTTGCTAACCCAACCTATCGAGGGCATACACGCGGATTTGCCCATTATTGAAGATTTTGAGCGTTATGCTTATTTTCGTGAAGAAGTGGGTGGGCTTTTGGTCGGATTCTTTGAGCCGATTGCCGCGCCCTGGGGCGTGGGCGGTATTCCGAAAAACTTTGCTTTTGGTGAAATCAAACCTGACTGGGATCGAATGATGCCTTATGTTGAGATGTCTATGGGGCGCATCCCTGCGCTTAAAGATGCGGGAATTCATAAATTCTTTTGTGGTCCTGAAAGTTTTACGCCAGATGGCAAGATGTTAATGGGTGAAGCCCCCGAACTAAAGAATTTCTTTGTTGCGGCAGGATTGAATTCCATTGGCATTTTACGCGGTGGTGGGGTTGGCAAAATAATGGCGCAGTGGATTGTGGACGGTTATTGCCCTGTTGAATCACATAATATTGATATTGCTCGATGTCAGCCTTTTCAGGGAACGCAAAAATTCCTAAAAGATAGAACTGTAGAAACGCTGGGATTGCAATATCAGCTTATTTATCCGAATTTCTCAAAAAAGACAGCACGAAACCTACGCAAAACAGCAATTAATGAGCAGTTGAAAAAAGCAGGGGCATTTTTTACCGAAGGTATGGGCTGGGAAATGCCCGATTGGTACGCGCCTGCTGGTGTAGAGGCTAAGGTAGAAAAATACTCTTGGGGACGGCAAAATTGGTTTGACTATCACGCCGAAGAGCATAGGGCTTGCAGAGAAGATGTCGTTTTGATGGATGTTAGTTCTATGTCCAAAATTTTGGTGCAGGGACAAGATGCCGAGAAGGTGCTTAATCAAATCTGCGCCAATGATGTTGCTGTGCCAGTTGGGAAAGTCGTTTATACCCAATGGCTAAATGAACGTGGTGGTATGGAAGCAGATTTAACTGTGACGCGCTTGGCAGAAGACAAATATTTTATCGTCAGTGCCAGCGATTTTTATACGCACGACCTTTGGTGGCTGAAAAAGCATATTCCCCATGACGCGCACGCCTTTGTTACCGATGTGACTTCGGGTTATACGCTGATGAATATCCAAGGACCAAAATCCCGTGATTTGATAAAGCAACTTACAACGGCGGATATATCTAACGCCGCTTTCCCTTATATGAGCGCGCAAAATATCGACATCAATTATGCGTTAATCCAAACCTTGCGCGTTACTTTTGAAGGCGAATTGGGCTACGAGTTATATGTCCCCACCGAGTTTTCCGCCCATGTTTACGATGCAGTCGTAGAAGCGGGGCAAGATTTTGGCTTGCGTCATGCTGGATTTCAAGCCCTAAACTCCCTCCGCATCGAAAAGGCATATCGCGAATATGGGTACGATATGGATAATATGGATACGCCCCTAGAAGCTGGCTTGAGTTTTGCGGTCAAATTCGATAAACCCAATGGCTTCATCGGCAGGGATGCTCTTCTGCGCCATAAAGAAAATGCCCCCCTCAAATACCGCATGGTGCAGTTCCTTTTGGATGACCCCGAACCCCTTCTTTACGGCAATGAAAGCATTTATAGAGATGGCAAGCTCGTTGGGCATTTGCAAACGGGGGCTTATGGTTTCACACTCGGCGGTGCGATGGGCATGGGATTTGTCAAAAACGAATCTGGTGCAACCCCCGATTTCATTAACAGCGGTAGCTATGAAATTGATATTGCTGGCGTGCGCCATTCTGCAAAGGCATCCTTGCGCCCGATGTATGACCCAAAGAATGAAAGGGTGAAGATGTAGGATGAAAAAACCTGACAGGTCGTGCTTCTATGAAGCCAAAGACCTGTCAGGTTTGGATGTTGGATATAAAACCGCGACGCGCGTGATTTAGGCTTGCGTGCCGCTGTCAACATTTTTTTGGCGTTGAGTAATTGAAAGAACTCTCTGTAATCTGGGTTGAGAATCATATTTC
>CAZAWS010000133.1:0-5604 GCA_964488755.1 uncultured Anaerolineaceae bacterium
CGCCGTCCTCGGCGCAGGGAGCGTAGCGAAAATAGACTTTTGCAAGGGGTTTATTATTTCTTCTTTCCCTTGCCCTTCAAGACCACCCGAATGGGTGTGCCTAAAAACTCATAAGCATCACGAATGCGATTTTCAAGGAAGCGTCTATAAGTGAAGTGCATCAATTTAGTATTATTAACATAAATCAAAAAAGTTGGTGGGTCGGTGCGAACTTGAGTGCCATAATAAATTTTTAGTCGTTTCCCTGCATGCAAAGGCGGCGGATGTGCGTCTAGGGCATCACGCAAGAGGCTATTTAATTTGGATGTTGGAATGCGCGTTAGCCGTGCTTCTTGTACTTTTAATGCAAGTGGGAGCACCTTATCTACACGTTGCCCCGTCTTCGCAGAAATGAAAAGTAAAGGGACGTAGGGCATAAAGTTTAACTCTTGAAGAATCCTTTCTGTATAATAATTCATTGTATAAGAGTCTTTTTCTACACTATCCCATTTATTTACGAGAACAATAGTGCTTTTCCACGCATCAAGAATATACCCCGCTATATGTAAATCTTGGGCGGTGATGCCGCTATCTGCGTCAATCATGAGGAGTGCCACATCCGCGCGTTCAATTGCTTTGTGGGCGCGAACAACGCTATAACGCTCTACGCCAGAATCGATTTTTCCACGTTTGCGGATACCAGCAGTGTCGATGAGTGTTATCGGAACCCCCTCGTATTCAAATTGGGTATCTACGGCATCACGCGTCGTTCCTGCAATGGGGCTAACGATGGCGCGTTCTTCACCTGTGAGTTTATTGAGCAAACTTGATTTTCCCGCGTTGGGTTTTCCTACAATAGAAATTTTGACAGAATCATCTGCCTCGGCATCGGTTATGGAGAAGTCTGCCACAAGTTTGTCGAGCAAATCGCCGATATTGGCACCATGCACGGCTGAGATGGGGAGTGGTTCTCCTAGCCCAAGTTCGTAAAATTCACTGGCCGCGTTGCGCCGTGCTTCATTATCACATTTGTTGATAACGAGATAGATGGGGGGATAAAAGCTGCCATCTTCTAGTTTTTTCTGGCTACGGCGCAAAATTTCTGCCACTTCTCGGTCGGGAGGGGTGGGACCACTTTCCCCATCTGCGAGGAAGAGAACGGCATCACATTCTTCGATAGCAACTTGTGCTTGAGATTTGATGTCTGAGATGAAATCCGCAGAGCCAATTGAGAGGGGCGTGTCTCCGCCATGCGTTGGGTCTATGCCGCCCGTGTCGATAACGTCGAAATAGATTCCGTTCCAATCTGATTCTGCGAGAATTCTATCGCGGGTGGTGCCGGGAATATCGTCTACGATTGCGAGGCGTTCTCCGACAAGACGGTTGAAGAGGGTGCTTTTGCCCACATTGGGGCGTCCTACGAGGGCTACTACTGGTTTTGACATAAGGTTTTCTTTAGGTGTGTTATTACGAATGAGTGTTAGTTTTTTTAACGCGAATGCTCGCGAATTGACGAATGGTGCGAATAAAAGAAAAAGTACTAAAATTCGCTAAAGTTTTTGAAGTGCGAAGTCGGGAGACTTCGCTTTTTTCATAATACAAAGAGTAAGGGCGAGATAAATCTCGCGTTACGGGATAGGGTGGGGCAGAAAAATGTTTACGATAAAAAACGTTTATTGGTTGGCACGCAAGTTGAGGTCACGCGCGTTGCGGTGCACTTCATCCAAGAAAAGCTGTTTTTTATAATCCCAGTGAGGTGTTTTATCTTATGGTATCACGGTTGGTGTGACAAAGGGTGTTTGACTGATTATAACTTGGATGCTTTCTGGCAGAATTGATTCTACACTAATTTCGTCGTTCAAAATTTCAACAGAGGGCACTAGTTGATATTCGCCCGAGGCAAGTTCGTCTACATCTACGATTACGCGCAGGTCAGCGGGGTTGATGTTGTCGAGCGCAGGTAGGGGACCTGAAACAATGACATCTATGGTGGTGGGCGAGAGCTGTGCGTAAAGTGCGGGGTCGAGATTGATGATTTCTATTGGTTTATCATCTATAGTGAGACTGCCTAAAATGGCTTTTATACTTACTTCGACAAGAACACTTTGGTCGCCAATAATGGTCACATTTTCTGGCAAAACCAAGCCAACGCGAGCAGAAAAATCTTCGTGGGCATCGTTAAGGTCTACGGGGTCTGTTTCTACAACGCCGGGCATGTCGTTGACCAATTGCGTATCTGCCGAGTAGACCGTGACTACGGGCGGGAATACAGAGATATTTGTGAGACGATAATAATCGGCAACTTGTCCCGTTACGCCTACTTTTACGGCTACGTCTCTGTATCCGCCTTGTTGGCTGATTGGAATTTGCAAGTTGATTTCTTCGGGGTTAAGGCTGATGTCGCGTATAATTTGCTCGTTTTCATCTTGGATTATCAGCGAAAGGGTTTCATCAATACTTTCATTGGCATCATTTATATCGAAAGATGCGTATATTTTATCAACTTCTTCTACCAAAGATTTTGTGCCTGAAATGGTGGCTTCTTTTGGGGTGTAGCTGGTGTGTCCTGCGCTATACCCAATTGCAGGTTCACCGGTAATATCTATTTCAATAGGGATTGTACGTGTTGCTAGTTCTTCGAGCGTTATGTGGATGGACGCAGGTGAGACAGTAATAATTTGCGTTGGCTGGTGGGCAATTTGGATTTGAGGTTCTAGCGAGTATTCTCCTGCTTCAAGCCCTGAAAGGTCGAGAACCGCTCGAACGCTTTCTTTATCGGCTAGAATTTTTTCCCAAACAGAGTGGGGCGCGCGTAGGGTTAGCTTGATTTCTTCGTCGTAATCGTTGGTGATGAGAAGAGTGGTTGCCTGCCCCACGGTTTCAACCGGAATGGGGGAGGGGTAGATAAGTTCTTCGTTGGGGTCTGAGGCGTTAACGGCGGCAACCCAAACACCAATTGCAAGAATTAGCGCAAGAAGAAAAGAGCCGATATTTTTGCCAAGCCAGCGTAACATATTATTTTGCCTCTTCTTTTTTCTGCTTAAATAAAAAGGGTAAATAGCGTTCTAAAAAGCCTACACTGCGCGTTAACCCTGAAGGGCGGTAAAAAGTAAAGAGGATATTCTCTAACCGTTCTAAGCTAAGTTGCTGAATAATGCGCCCGCTTTGGGCGATAGAAACATCGCCATTTTCTTCTGAGACGACCAGAGCAAGTGCATCACTTTTTTCTGAGATTCCTAAGGCGGCACGATGTCGAAGTCCCATCTCACGTTCGGGGGAGCGTGAGAGAATGCCGCTTGAGGAGAGCGGCATGATGCAAGAAGCCGCGGCAATCCTAAAATCGGTGATGATAACGGCACCATCATGCAGGGGGGTGTTTGGGTAAAAAATCTGCAAGAGAATTTCGGGCGTGATGGTTGTATCCATCTGCACACCAGTTTTGATATATTCTGCAAGATTGTCGAGCCGTTGCAAAATAATTAACGCACCATGCTGACGAGCAGAGAGCCGAGCTGTTGCACTGATAATCGCCTCAATCATTGCTTTCATTTTAGTATCTGCATTTGGGCTATTAATAGGATGTATTGCCCCCGCACGCCCTATGCGCTCAAGCGCGCGGCGAATCTCTGGTGCGAAAACAACAGGAATAGACAAAAGCAAAGCAGGAAGCGTGGCATTAATAAACCACGAAAAAGCGGGCAAATCTAAGATGCTGGTTAGAAAGACAATGAAAACAACCAACAAGAGAATGCCGCGCAAAAGAGCCATTCCCTGTGTATCGCGCAGAATATAGAGCAAAGCAAAAAAGATTAGCGTGACGAGAAAAATATCGACAAGGCTTAACCAATCAAGTCGCTCAAAAAAGAAGAGGATATTGCTAAGGAAATCAGTCACAAGAAGTAATAGAGATAAAAATGGGCTGGAAAAACCAGCCCGTAAAGTTGATTAAATCGGGCGTAGCACCCGATCTACGCGAAGTTGCTTAAAGAAGAGAGTTTTATCGGGGGTAAGTTTTTCTTTTGCCGAGTCTTTCCAGGCTTGTACGCCTAAAGATTCAGGGGTTCGTTTTTCATAACCAAGTGTTTTCCAAAATTCTTCTGATTTTGCAACCTCATCTCTCAAGAAAAGCAAAGAAGCTTCGCTTTGTAAAGACTTTGACGCTTTTTCAATTTCTTCAACTAGGGTTTTGTATCCGTCCTTAGGGGCTATATCGGCGTTAATGCAAAAATCAACTGTGCGCGTAACTAAATTTTCAACTTGCCAACCCGCCAAGCCCACTAACTTTGCATCTGATTCAAGAATAAAGAAAGCTTTTTCGCCAAAGGCTTCCATTACTCCATCTGCGTTCATCTCAACACTGCCTAAACGAGTCATTAATGCGGCTATCGCCTCTGCATCTCTGGGGTGCCCGCGCTTGACCGAGAAAACGCCGCCTTTAATTTCTACGACCTCTTCCACCTCTTCTTTACGATTGATTTTCTTCCAACCCGCAGAAACTTGTTTCCATAATTCTTCAAAAGAACCCGTATTATCAATCACAATATCGGCGGCTTCAATTTTAGCTTTTTGAGAATTTTGAGCTTGAATACGTTGGCGGGCAGTTGTTTCATCTAAGCCACGTTTTCCCATTAGGCGAGAGGCTTGTAATGCCTCAGAAGCATCTGTTACCCAAATACTATCGCATAAAGAAGCAAGTTCACCCTCAAGCAATTTGATAGCCTCAATCACAATCACTTCATGTTTTGAGCGTTTCGCCAAAATCTCTACAGCTTGCCCCACAAAAGGATGAACAATTTCCTCCAATTTCTTTAAAGCATCAGAAGAAGAAAAAACCACCTGCGCCAATTTCGTGCGGTCAATCTCTTGGTTTTCATCTAAAAGCCACAGCCCAAAGGTGTTTAAAATCGGCTGATACGCCGGCGCACCCTTAGCCATAGCTCGATGAGAGAGCGCGTCCGCATCAATACTATAAGCGCCTAAATGCTCTAGCATCTTACGCACCACGCTCTTCCCTGTGGCGATATTTCCCGTCAGACCAATTACATATTTTCCTTGCCAATTGCTCACGATAGCACTCCTGATAAATAAAGAATTGAAAACGGTACTATTTTACTATAAAAAGCATCTTAGACTCTTCGTCTTTTTTTGATTTGGATGAGAGACCGCAACGCGCGTGATTTTAGCTTGCTTTCGTTGTAGACGCGTTATCGCGGGCGTGAACATTTTGCCCCAAAGCGTAAAAGATTTGACCATCTTCCTACAAAAGAGTATCATCACCTTACCTCAGGCTGGTCGGGCGATTGCGGAGCAGATTCTTCTGCTTCGAGGAAAGTCCGCACTTCGTAGGGCATGGTGCCGTGGAAAGCACGGGATGGAGAAATCTATCGGATCGGGTCACAGAAAATAGTAGCCTCACCCTTCACGGGTGACGGTGATAGTGAAAAGGTGGTGTAAGAGACCACCAGCATGTGCAGTAATGTGCATGGCTAGACAACCCCCACCAGAAGCAAGGTCAAGCAGAGACGATGAGCTGCCCGCTCCCAAGTCTCAGGTAGACTGCATAGATAGATAATCGCCAAAGGGACTATGGTCCTCGAACAAGATGCGGCTTATAGACCAGCCTGA
>CAZAWS010000134.1:0-5604 GCA_964488755.1 uncultured Anaerolineaceae bacterium
AAGAAGCCTGACCAGAGCATCCGTCTTTAACGGATGTGATATTTTCGTGTTCGCGCAAATAGGTCAGAAGCGACAGTTCAGGGTCGCCGCTGAATTCTTTTTCTATACCGTTTAGTATGAATTTCATGGGAATACCTCATTGTTTAATGGAAAGGTTAGACCAATTATAAAGCATAAAGGGGAAATATGACAAATTTATAAGAAAATTTGATAGAATACTGGAAATTGAACAATACGCATAATTTAGAAAAAAACTCTCATAAAAGGATATTGATGGATTTAAATAGAAAAAAAAGCCCTTTACGCGAAGAATTCCGTTCCTTAGGGGCACTCGTATTTAACGCCGAAAAAACGATTAAAGAAATCGCTTTTTTTGCTTCACAAGCGCAGTATATTTCTTATTATCAAGGACTTTTAGATGAACTTTTGGTGCGAGAGAAAGAAATTCTTTATTTGACTTCCGAGTTGAGCGACCCTATATTGGAGAAAAAAAGGGATACACTGACTTCTCTATTTTCCAAGTCGTTTTTGCCGTTGACATTTCCAATGCTTTCTCCGCCAGTGCTTGTGACCACAATCCCTGATATACAACAATATCAAATCAAACGCAGTTTTTCAGGCACCAATTATGTCTATGTTTTTCATTCTTTGGTAAGCACGCATAAGATGTATAGGACGGGAGCTTTTGATTATTATGACACAATTTTTTGTGTTGGACCGCATCATTTGACAGAGATTCGTGAAACGGAAAAAGTATATAATTTGCCTGCTAAAACATTGCATGAGGTGGGCTATTATCGCCTTGAGAAAATTCATGCTGAATATCAAGAATATCTTGCAAAGAAAGTTGATGATGATTCTCGTAAATTAGTTTTAATCGCTGCTGGTTGGCAAGATGATAATATCCTCGACACTTGCGCTGATGATTTGATTATTTCTTTGCTCAAAGAAGACTTTGAAGTTGTATTTAGACCGCATCCTATGACGATCGAGAAAAAGCCTGAACTCTTGAATGCGTTAAAGGGAAGATTTGCGAAAGAAGAACATTTTCAATTAGACGTAAAAACTATTTCAGAGAAGTATTTACATGCCGCAGATGTGATGATTTGTGATTGGTCTGGCGTTGCGCTTGAATATGCTTATGGCACAGAAAGACCCGTTTTATTTGTTGATTTGCCCCCCAAAGTGCATAATCCTGAATATGAGAAAATAGGGATTGAGCCTTTAGAAGTTCGCATAAGAAATGAGATAGGGAAATCTATCCAGCCAGAGCAGGCATCTCAGGCTGGAGAAATCGTTAAGAATTTCATAAATCAACGTGAAAAATATAAAGAACAGATTATTGCCAGTCGTAAAGAAAATATCTATAATTTTGGCTCATCTTCTAAAATTGGGGCAGATATTATTGAAGATATTTTGAAGAAGGGGATTAAGGGGCGCGTAATCTAACTTAACAAGCTTAAACACAAAGGACACCAAGAAACACGAAGGAAAAGCTTTTTTTCTTTGAGAAACTTTGTGTTCTTTGTGTTTAAAATACCTCAAGCTATCCGCATTAAAATTTCACCAATTATTTCAGGAGTAACTTTACGGGGGTGATTTGCCAGACGTTCAAAATTGATATTTTCTGTAATAAAAGCAAAATCACTTTGCTTTACTCCCAACAAAGATAATTTTCTTTCTAGCCCAATTTTCTCCATTAAATTTTGAAGATTTTCACGCGCCATTTCAGCATTTTTGGCATCTAGCAAAACACAAATTTCTTGAATAGTTCCTTGGACTTTTAAAGATTTTGACGCGGCATTATGCACGAGAAATTCTCCCAAAGTAAGGGCGACCGCGTGTCCGTGCGGGATGCCAAAATGGGCGGTTAAACCATAAGAGAGTGCGTGAGGCGCAGTCGTCTTGCTGATGTTGATAGCTTTCCCTGCTAAAAATGCGGCTTTGCTGAGAGCGGCGCAAGCATTAATCTCTTTTTTATTTACCGCATCAGCCAAAGAACGATATGCCAAGAGAATTGCTTCACGCGCATATTTTTGGGACTCTTTAGTCGCATTCACGCTCCAATACGATTCTATGCCCTGAGCCAATGCATCAAAACCAGAGCTTTCTGCTATACGCGGTGGGAGACTGAGGGTTAGTTTTGGGTCTACGATTGCCACATCGGGCAGGATGCTGGGATGTGCGATGGAAAGTTTGTTTTTATTGATGTAAAGAACGGCAAAATGAGTCGCTTCTGCGCCAGATCCCGAAGTTGTGGGAATAGTGACGAGCGGCGTTTTTCGGTTTGTAAATAAGCTGGGGTTCGCAATTAAATTCTGTACCGATTCTTTTTGACCAGAAAAAATGCCGATTAATTTGGCAATATCCATTGGCGCACCCCCGCCGACAGCGATGATTAGGTCGAAATCCCCTTTTTTGAAATTTTTTACGCCGCGCAGCACTTCGTCTAATTCTGGCAGATATGTGGAGAGGGTAAAACGCTCAACTTCACGCGTTGCTAGAATGGGGGCAAGTCCTTTTTCTGCGCCACTCAAAGTATAGGAATGTTTCCCAGTTACGAGGAAGATGCGTTTGGCAGGAAACTGCCTCAGCACCTCATCTGCTTCTCGAAGGCAACCCAGCCCGAAACGCGCGTGTCTCGCTTTCATCCCTCTAAATGCCTCATAAAGTTTTGTTTATTCTCATGCGGCGTTTGCGTAGGTCTCCCTAAATCTGCCCGAGCACCTTTTTTGACACGAATTTCAAGCAAGGCGGGGGTATCGGTTTTCTGCAACCAAGTCAGTGCATCTGCCAATTCTTTTTCGTTTTCAGCGTGCTTCGCTTCGTATCCGCAAGCCCGCGCTAGGGCGGGAATATCCAAATTTTTTGTGGCTGTTGGCTGTCCGCCGACCGAATCGTGCGCCCCATTATTGAAAATAATATGCTTAAAATTGCTCAGCGATTGCGCCCCAATCACCGCCAGCCCGCCCATGTGCATAATCAGCGCGCCGTCTCCATCGAAGCAAAAAATTTGCCGATTTGGCTTTTGGATGGCGATGCCGAGTGCGATTTGAGAAGCGTGCCCCATCGAGCCGACCATCAAAAAATCTTGTTGAGGATGATTAGATTCTGCGCGATATTCAAAGAGTTCACGAGATGTTTTCCCCGTAGTGGAAACGATAACGGAACGCTCGTGAAGTGAACTTGCGACCTGCCGAACAGCATCTTCGCGGGAAAGAGCGTATTCTTTTCTACTCTTTGGCTTTGGCGCAGATTTGTGCTTTGAGAAGGAGTTTTTGCGTACCACGAGTGCGTAAACTTTGTTTTCTTGAAGAGTTTTCAGGGCAGTATCAAGGCATTTTTGCACGGCATCTTCTTCTGTGGGGAGAATAGCGTAGGGGATATTGAGCGTTTTAAGTTGCGACAAGGTTGCCGCACCCTGCGTAATATGTTGAGGCTCGTCGAGTTTACCCGGCTCGCCGCGCCACCCGATGAGCAAGAGAATGGGGATAGAGTAGACATTTGGTGCAACGAGAGACATGAGCGGGTTGACGGTATTGCCAAGCCCTGAATTTTGCATATAGACCATGCCCGTTTTCCCCGTTGCGAGATGATAGCCTGTTGCGAGGGCAATTGCGTTTCCTTCATTTGCCGCGATGAGATGCTCTTGCGGGGGGAGTGTATTATCAAGAAGCGCACAAAATTCTTTGAGCAATGAATCTGGTACGCCTGCAAAGAAGGAAATTTCTCGTTCTTTTAATTCTTTAAAAAACCATTTTGGGGATAGCATGGGGAAGCTCCTGATATTGGAATTACAACTGGGTGATAGCGGCGGTTGAGTAAAATGACAGCATTACCGTCATTTGTGTCGAAACCAGAGCGGTATTTCTCGCAAATCCGCTTTGGTTTCGATACGCTACGGCACGGAGATACTGTGTCTTCGCTACTCAACCGCCGCTATCGTAATAACTAATTTCCGATTCTAAACCCCCGGAATAAGCGTAATAATTTCTTTAATGGGCATACAAAGCTCATCTGCCTCCAAGGCACGTTGATGGGTTAGGATCGTTTCTGCTGTTTTGACCATGCTCGGATAGGCACTGCGGAGCAAATGATTGGCATAGATGACGATTTGTCCGCCCGCTGCGTGCAATTCATCTTCTGTGACGTGTGAGTAGGCACTTGGCACAAAAATTAGGGGAACGCTATTCTCTAGTTTCTTATAACGCTCACAAAACTCAAAAAGTTGCGTGGTATCTTTGCTTTTATTATGAATTAGGATGGCATCCGCACCAGCGTCTGTATAGGCTTTGGCGCGCTGGAAAGCATCTTCTACGCCTTTTCCTAAAATCAGCGATTCTGTTCTAGCGATAATTGCAAAATCTTCGGTGACGCGGGCTTTTTTTCCTGCGCTAATTTTATGGCAGAAGGCTTCGATTGAATCTTGAGTCTGATTGGCTGCTGTGCCGAAGAGCGAATTGCGTTTTAATCCGATTTTATCTTCAATAATCACCGCAGAAACGCCCAATCTTTCGAGGGAGCGTACCATATAAACAAAATGCTCAGGCTCTCCGCCGTTATCACCATCAAGTATAATGGGTTTGGTCGTGATTTCTAAAATCTCTTCTACCGTTTGCAGGCGAGACGTAAGATCTACTAATCCCGTGTCTGGTTTTCCTTTGGCGGTTGAGTCTGTGAGACTGCTGATCCAGATTGCGTCAAATTCCCGTTTACGCCCTTCTACTTCGACTTGCGTATGTTCTGCGATTAAGCCGGTTAATCCATTATGGGCTTCAATAACGCGAATAATTGGCTTAACGGCTAATAAACGGCGAAAACGTCTCAATCGAATTTCGGGCGTAGTTCCTATTTCACGCGCAGCTTTGTTCAACTTGCTAGAGGAGATGCCCGGGGTGTAGGGCGGCTCTACCAATTTCCCGCCCCACTCGGTCAAAGCATTGACAACGCGCTTACGCGTTTCTTGTTGAATGCCACTTTTCCAGTCATCGCCGTGAACGACATAATCAGGCTTTAATTCACGGAGATTTGGGACATAATCAAGTGTCTTTTGCGGAACGACATTTTTTACGCCCTTGATGTTTTCTACAACGATTTTGCGCTCATCGTAAGTCATCACCGGTAATCGTTTATAGCTAGCGATGGCTTCGTCTGTAAGGAGACCAACAGTGACTTCGCCTAATTCTTGAGCGGTTTTGATGATATTTAAATGACCTGGATGGATAAGATCGGCACTCATGCCAATATAGACTTTTTTGGGCTTCATTTGAAATTCCTTTTGTCATATTGTCTAGGACAAAACACCTTGTGAAAATCAAGCTTTTCACAAGGTGTTTAAAACAACATGCTAATAATTAGCTAATTGAAGAATCTTCTTCATCCTCATTGATTATTTCAGTTTCTGGGGTGTCTTTTCCGAACATTTGTTTAATCTTCGTCCATTGTGAGCGCAGGAATAATCCTGCGCCTAATAAAGCGGCGACTGATAATTGAATAAGAATACTGCCTGTGCCGGGATCAAGGTATAAAACGGGTGAATAGTGCATTTTTTAGTTCTCCTCTTGTTTTTGTAAGATGCCCTATTATAACAAAAAAAGAGCCAAT
>CAZAWS010000135.1:0-5560 GCA_964488755.1 uncultured Anaerolineaceae bacterium
TCTTGGCTTGCGCGATAAGTTTTTGCTTCGCGGCGGCTATATCATGCTCGTGCCATTGGGAGGGCATTCCGCTTAGACTGGGGAATGCTTCCATCAGATGTTCAACGTGCTCTTTTGCTTTTGTTTTAGTAGTCATCTTCATTTTCCTTCTTTATTTAAAATTTTATTTCGTATTACACGTTACATGAACGAAACATGCAACAATTTTTATTGATTACCGATTACGATTTCACCTAACAAGCAGATTTTTGAAATAAAGCTTGGCGCGTGCCATCACCAGTTTGTCCATAAATTTCTTATTCAACTTCCCAAAGATAACGCACGCTCAAAAGGTTAGTATGAGGAAATTCCCAAGCCTCACCTGAATTTACGTCTACTAATACCCAGTCATTATTTAGTGTCTCATAAGGTGATCTAACACCTAATATATAATTTCCCTTGGAGGACCATAATACCCCACCCGTAGGAGAAGCCGCATAACACAAGCGCACAAGACTTTTATCTTCAAAATCATATATATATATATAATTTTCATAAGGTGTATAAGGCAAGGTATCATCTGATGTATATATGGATGTTCTTATTGCTATTTTGCCTCCATCTAGGCTCCATTCCAAGTTTCTTATGCTGTAAAACACATTTTCTTCTTCTGGTGTTGCGTTAAAACCAGCTATTTGTACGATATTACCTTCTAAATCTGTTATATATACGCCATAATTAGTTTCTTCTTTTGTTTCGTCTACATATTTTGCTATTTCAACTACGAGATGAGTTCCGTCCGGAGACCACGAGAAAGAGCTTATTGGGTCAGGAACACTAGACACATCTATGTACACCGTTTTCTTGTTCTCTAGGTTTAATATTGTGAGTTTTGTAGGTACATGTAAGTGGTCAAAATAGGCTACATGCGTTCCCTGAGGGCTAACTTTATATGTTTCATATTTGTGATAAGGGAAACTGTATTTTTTCCTTTCTCCCGTTTCAGTATTTAGGGTAATCAGCATATCTTCCGAATAATCCCCCCACTTTTTACTAGAAGTTCTAAACAATAATACCTTCTTACTCAACCATCGAACAACTGAACTACGCTCTGGTAATCCTGATATTTTCTCTCCTGAATTTTTATCAAGACTGTCAAAAGAGCTTTTTCCATCCCAAGGTATTAGCCAAAAATCATAAGGATAATCAATATGTTGTTCTCGCAAATGAGATGGAAGAATTGAAAGTAATACCCATTTTTTATCCGGACTCACATGATCCAGTATAAAGTCATTATTTGCAGGGCTAAATGAAAACAATTTGTGAATTTTTGTGCCATCATGAGAACGAAAGTGGTAACCATCAAAATATGGGCTTTGAATTGGGTCAGGAGGACCTTGATAAGACATACGCCCATCACCAAAAGCAATATCAACGGGCAAAACAGTATCGTTTTCAACCGTTTTAGGAGTGTCATCACAGAGAATGGGCGCAGAGTAAGCGGATGGTATTGGCTTTTTTTGGCAAGAAGTTAAAAACAATACTGTTAATATTAAAAATTTTATTTGTTTAAACATGAGTCTTTCCTTGTTGCTAAATTATATTCCCATTGAGCTTGGGACATAAAAATCAAATCATTTCCATATGCCACATCAAGCACATAAGATTGTCCTTCAGATCCAAGTTGGTCTGCTATTTTTTCTTTCGTAAAATCTTCCATATCAAAACATGACGCATCCACATAATATTTTATGTCATTAAACCCTCCATCTCCATCATTCATAGCAAGTATAGCCTTAGCTTCTTCCAAGCCATTTGCATCCCAATAAGAAGTCTGTAAAATGCTATGTGCATTCTCCACCTCGGGGTCGCTGAACTCACCAAAACCATATTCTCTATCATTTCTATACCACATTTGATAACGTCCAAGAAATTCACCCACAGCGATGCGGCAAACAGCAGAGGGATTATTAATATCTCCTCCACATTTAACAGTAATTTTATTTTCCCAATCTATACGCATAAGAGCTAAAGCGTAACTCGTTGCAGAGCCGTATCCGTTTGCATTTTCGTCAGTTGTCACAATTTCTAAGTTTGAAGTTAACTTAATCACCTCGGCATTATCTAATACCCCATCCTTAGCCCAAGTAGGGCATTTTTCGTAGGCGGGGTTACGCACACAATATGCGGCAACATCTTGCAAATAATCAAAAAATTGGATAGCTTTTGCAGTTCCGGGTTGAGAACTATCTGCCGGAGGAAGTTCAGGAAACACATTATCAGGCGGTGGTGTTCCGGTAGCGGCATAGGAGCAAAAATTTTGAACAACAATAACTTCTTTATCTAAAGGTAAAGCATCACAATTTAAACTACCATTAAGTTGCTTGAAATCGTCAATACACATATTATGATTGGCGGCAATACTATCACAACTATCACCTGATTTCACCGTGTATATTGCAGGGGATGTCTGTATGCCTTTTTCCTTTTGGCTTCCTGACGTTTGCGCCTTGCTTCTTCACGAGCGCGTGCGATTTGACGGATTTTCTCCTGCACGGCTTGGTAATTAAGGGTATTCAGTCTCTCCATCTCTGCCGCTTTGCGGGCTTTTTCGGCTGTGCGGTGAAGGCAGGATGGAGATAGTAGGGGTATATTTTGGGAGGGTGGTTAGCATGTTATTTTTCATCACCTTGTCCTACAGCTTGTGCGGTCCCGTTTTTTTTATCAACATGGATTTCATAGCTCCTTCCATCCCCGATATAACGCACTGTCCAATAACTCATTTGTTGCCTACCTGAAATACTTAAAGATATCAAACACTGATTGTTTTCTATATGTCGAAATTCTTCTCCGCCATACTCTTCTGCAATTTCTAGAGCCTTCTCAGCCGAGATTTTTACTTCAGAGTAATCAAATGTGGGAATAAATTCATCCGTATCATATCTAAATTCTTCCCACTCAACTCGATTTCTGTAGGGATATATATACAGTAATCTATCAACTCTAAATTGACTATCTGAAGATAAGCTTCCAACAATGTGAAAATAAGCTTCTTGTGGACCATAATAAACATCTTTGCAATCCAAACTGTAGTTAATGCTATTATATTCCCATTGGTTTGCCATTTTTTCGTATAAGCGTTGATCAAAAGCATCTATTACCTGCAAATAGGCAGAGCTTGTAAATTTAACGGGAGGTAAATTAGGGATAGGTGTTGCATAGTCAGTTTCATTTGGAATGATGGAAAATAAATCCGTTTTTCCTAAAGCAATATCTTGTATTATAGATTGCGAATCAAATTCATATACACCACTTTGGCTGGAAAGAGTTGTTTTATGAACATCTTCTGCTATATATAAAACAGACATTGCACAAACGCACAACAAACAGAATGCTATCAGTATCAACAAAAAAACTTTTTTTTTCATAATAGTTGCATAGCTTTATTTTGTGTCAGATGGAGAGGTGTTTTCAAGGATGTCATTGATGTAATCCCAATCAACATCTGGGGATAATTCCCATCCTTGCGCCTGCATCTCCATTGCATTGTAATAATAGCGCTGTAGCATGAACCGTGTCTCGAAACTACGATTGCCAGCACGCCAATTCAAGAAAAGGTTTCTATATGCTCCGTCTTCTTTTGTATAAGCTCCACGATCATCAATCACTTTTTGCCAATCAACTATTGTGATGGTGTTATCAGACGAAAATTCATCCTTCCTTAGTATTTCTTTAAGAGCATCCGCTGTAAAACTATCCCCATTCTGAGCAAAAGCGATAACCACCTCTTGGTCAGTTGGTGTGCATTCATATTTTTGGCACATTCTTACAACAGGAGCTATTTTTTCAATCATTGCCGCGGTTGACACAGGGACTGTCTGTAAAGCATCGTAGGGTTCTTTTGGAATATCGTAATAGCTATAATCTAAGTAAACTGCACTACTTTCTCTTATTGCATCATACTGGTTCAGTTTTACCTGCGCCAACCCAATAGACGGAGACTTATCAAACTTCGATTGCAACCAGTCAATCCATTTTGGAGCTTCACCTTGGATGGATAAACTAAGTGCAACTGATGTCGGATGAATACTCTTCTCTTGCCCGACAAAATCATTGTAAGATGATACAATCTCGTTTATTGTGGTTTTATGCTCATTCACAATGGAAATACCGTGCATACCTGGTCCTGTTGCGCGTAAGGCGGGCCAAGTTTGGTCAACTTTTCTTTCTCCAAAGTTTTTTACCGTGTTCCAAGCCTTCTTCTGCCACTCTTTGATATTGTGCGCGTGGCAAGCAAAATCAAAGAGTTTGCATTTCTCAGTTGAGCGCGTAGGGGCAATGAGCGAAGCATGTCCAGACACCTTTCCTTGTTTTACCTTCTTTTCCGCATCCACTGCGACCGCGGTGGCGCGCATATCCGCCTGCTTCCAATCGGCAAGGGATTGTTGTTGCTCTTTTTTCTCTTGCTCTGCTTCTCTGGCTAATTGCTCTTCGTGCCGTCTTCTTTTTTCAGCAAGTATAGCTTCTTGTTGGGCGCGCAAGGCGGCAACTCGTTTTGCTTCTTCTGCTATTCGTGCTTGTTCTATACCAGTTGCATACGACCCAATATGAAAGACACCATTTACCGTAGCATCCTTAATCGCCTTCCTTCTTGTTCTGGCACTCATATTCCTGCCGTGTTTCTTTTTGAAGGCTTGGTTGGCTTTGTAAATCGCCGCGCCGTTTCTATCCCATAAGTCTTGCAGGGGATACCTAGCTGCCTTTTTCCTTTTGGCTTCTTCACGTTTGCGCCTTGCTTCTTCACGAGCGCGTGCGATTTCGCGGATTCTCTCCTGCACGGCTTGGTAATTGAGTATATTGAGTCTCTCCATCTCTGCCGCTTTGCGTGCTCGCTCGGCTGCACGCTGTTGACGGTCTTCTTCCATCTTGGCAGTAAAAGCCCCAATCAGCGCGCTTGCTTGCGCACCCACGAAGATATTCGGCGTCGCGATTGGTTGTTGCGCGGTTTTGGGCGCACTGCCAAATTCAACTTTTTTCTTGCGCTGTGTGGCAATATACGCGCCGGTCACGGCTGCTGCCGTAATCCCAATCAACGGATTGGGGCTTTGCGGATCTGAATTCGTCTGCTTTGGGGGATTGCCAAAGCCAAAGATACCGCCGCTTTTCTGTGTGGGTGCTTCGACAGGCTCAGCATCAAGAGTAGGTGTCACAAAGACAAAGGGTGTTGGCGTAATCGTTGGCACTTCGACAAGCTCAGTGTAAACGGCGGTTGGCGTAGGCGTAAAAGTTGCTTCTGGCGTAGGCGTAAAGGTCGGCAATGGCGTTGCGTTAGCAGGTGGGATAATAATACGGGCGGTCTTTTGATTGCTATGCCCGGCATTATCTATGGCAGTGACGCGAACCGGATATTCCCCGACCGGGGCGAGCGTGCCATCAGTAAAAACACGATTCCAGGAGATGTCGTGAGAGAAAGTTTCCGTATTCGGATTCCAGCTTCTCTCCACCTTTTTCCAACGCCCCTGACTATCACGAATCTCATAACTAACACTGGCGATCTTGCTACCATCATCCTTGACGAAAA
>CAZAWS010000136.1:0-5548 GCA_964488755.1 uncultured Anaerolineaceae bacterium
TGAAGTCTTTTTTCTATTTCAACCAAATAGGTTTGCTTAGATGTACGGTAGAGAAGTTCTCGTAAATTAACTAAATCTGAAAGGAAAGACTATGAAGAATAATACTGATTTTGCAGACGAACTACTACCAGAGTATGACTTGAAACCTCTTTTAAAAAATGCCGTTCGTGGAAAATATGCAAATCGCTATAAAGAAGGTACTAATATCATTCTCCTAGAGCCAGATGTTGCTGAATACTTCTCTAACGACAAAAAAGTTAATGAGATTTTGCGTTTGGTTATTAAAATGACCAATATGCGGGAACAAACTCCCGAAGCGGTTTGATACATAGCGATACTCACAAAGAGCGGATTTTCAGAGAGAGAAAGTCCGCTTTTTTTGTTGTACAATATGGGCATGAAAATGAATGATGTTGTCGAACTAAATATATCTCTAACAGAAGAAATAACACGTTATCTTTTGGATAACCCCCAAGTTTTCGAGTCTCTCCCTGATAATTTTGAGTTGGTTATTTTGCCAGAAAACGACCCCGAAATGGGCGCATATAATCTTTCTCTTTTGGACAAATTAGAGAGTGAAGGGAAAGAAGTTGTTTTGGCTCGTGTTGGAGAATCTCGCCCTATGATTGATGTAATTAACGACATCAAATCCTTTCGCCACGCACGTTGGCTGGGTGGTGAATCCCTGCGTGAGATGGTTGAAGAAGGGCGAGAGTAAAAAGAGAAATATAATGACAAGAGAATTTAACGTAATTATTGAACGTGACGAAGATGATTTCTTTGTTGCCAGTGTCCCCGAATTGCAAGGATGCCATACGCAAGCCAAATCATTAGATACGTTAATGGAACGTATCAAAGAAGCGATTGAGTTGTGCTTGGAAATGGAATAAAAATACTTCCCTTACAGAATTAAAAAGCCTCCCAAGACTATCCACGTCTTGCGAGGCTTTTGTTTTTTACGTTCCGCACGGCGCGTTCATGCCCGTGCGAGGGTGTGAGTCAACTCTTAAGGAAAATAATCTCTCAACGCCTTATTCCGTGAAGGATGGCGTAGCTTTCGTAACGCCTTTGCCTCAATTTGACGAATTCTCTCGCGCGTCACATCAAATTTACGGCTCACCTCTTCCAGCGTATGCTCTCTATTATCGCCTATCCCAAAACGAAGTTCTAGCACAAGACGTTCGCGCTCCGAAAGATTAGTAAGCGCACTTTGCATTTGCTCTCGAAGCATTTCACGAGCCGCTGCATCTGCCGGCGAGATGGCATCTTCATCTTCAATAAAATCGCCTAAGTGGCTAGATTCATCTCCTCCAACGGGCACCTCTAAAGAAACAGGCTCTTCAGCAACCTTCAAGATATTTTCTATTTTTTTAGTTGCAGAATTCCATCGGGCTTGAAGTTCCGCCGAAATGGGCATCTTATTCTTTTGCGCAAGAAGAATCTCTTGAATATCTTCCCTTGATAAATAGTCTGTGCCAAGCACCAGTTCTGTCGAGGAAGGTATATGCCCCAACTCTTGAGTCATTTTGCGCTGGGCGTGAAAAATACGGCTAATCGATTCAAATAAATGCACAGGAATACGAATCGTACGCGCCTGTTCGGCTACCGAACGATTAATAGATTGCCGAATCCACCAAGTAGCATAAGTACTAAATTTATATCCGCGACGGGGATCAAATTTAGTAATTGCGCGTAGCAATCCTAAATTCCCTTCTTGAATTAAATCCAAAAACGAGACCCCTCGCCCCATATAGCGTTTTGCCACATTGACAACCAAGCGAAGATTAGCACGCGAAAGTTCCAGAGACGCAGTCTCTGCTCTATAAGAAACAGCGTCTAATTCCCAGCGAAGTTTTTCGTTTTCGGGTAAATTTTTATAAAAAGTTTTGTGGGTAGGCATCCTTTTATAAGTATGAATATGATTTATTAACCACTTTGCATAAGGAAAAGGGAACATATAAAAAGATAGAAAAATGCCATAAACCTGCTTTGCCAATTCATTCCAATTTTTATCCTTTCCCCACTGCCCACTACTTAAATACGCTCTTGTATAAGAGGGTTGGTCTTTCTCCCAACTCTGATGAAGCGATTGCGCCTCCGCTAACATCAATCCCAAGTCGGGCAATTCGGCATTGTTCTTTTGAACAGACTCATTTAGCGTTTCCCAAAAAATGAGTAATTCTTTGATAATAACTCGATATGTATTTTTTTCTACAGAAACCTCATTCCCAGTAAGTTGACGACGAGAAGATTGCACAAAGCTCTGCGCCTCAATCATCGTAGCGAGGCGAAATTCGCTATTTATATTCAATAACTTTACGCTCCCGATGTCGCTTAAATATAAACGCACAGGGTCACTAGAAATTATGTGCGTTTCTTCTTCTAGAAGAGGCTTAGATTCTCTTTCAATTTCGCCAAGGCTCTTTTCATCTGGCTCCTCCAATTTAAAAATCATCTTATGCGCCTTAACAAACTCTCTTTGTTCAGCAGGAGTCAAGTCTTTCAGCTTCTTTGTGATTCTTTTTGTCATGATGCGTTTTCCTTGTCTTCGCCTATTTATTGCACTCGCCGCAACTTCATTAAACGCTGAGCCTCATCCAAAGTACGCAACATACGCACATGTTTCATCACTGTTTCTTGGTAAGAACTCACAGAATCCCCTTTTTCTTGCGCCTCTTTCTGAAAATACTGAAGTTGGTTCAAACTATCGTTTAAAACGGTACGCCGCAACTTAATCACACCGCGCAACGCCTCTTCTAATAATTTCGACTCCACCGAACTAAGCCCCTCAGTTTCTGTTGTTAATCTCTGCGCCAAGCCCTCTAAAGTTTCTGGCAGATTTTCAAAAACAAAAATGTGTGCGTCTAACTTATCTTGTACCAAAGAATCTTTTACGACCTCAAATAAGGTCAAATTTTCAGTATACCCAAAATCTTCATCACCTAAAGCGTGCAAAGAAAACTCTTGTAAAGCGCGATCTAATTTATAGAGTAAATGTGGTTGACGCATCAAAATACCCAAACAATACTCTTCAATTTTTTTAGATGGATGAACTGCCGCTACGCCCCCAACCTTAGGCTGGCTTGCCGATTCCTGAACATTTCTTTGCTGTGAACTTCTTTGCCCTCTACCAACTCGTTTCCCAGATGCTTTGCCACCAATAAGTGCGCGTTCATCTACCTTTAGCATCCGCGCCAATTGTTGCCTATAAGTTTCGCGTTCAATTGCGCTTGGTAAATCGGCAATTAGCGGTAAAACCTGCGATGCAATATCCGTCTTCACTTTGGCATCATTCAAATCACGCCCTACTGCCAAACTTTCCATAACGTATGTCACGATAGGTTTTGCATTCGCTATAATTTCTTTCCACTCGTCTGGATTTCGTAACACCACTTGGTCGGGGTCTAAACCATCGGGCAAATTTGCTACGCGTAAATCGGCTTGTAAACGCGCCTCGTGGCGTAAATAGCCGCGTGCATCAAATTTCAGTTCGGTTTCTCTATCAAACGATTGCCGTGCCGCGTCCAACCCTCGGAGAACACCTTTCTGCCCCGCCGCATCTGGGTCTAGGGCAAGAACGATATGATTGCCGGGCGTATAGCGTTTGATGAGACGCAATTGTCCCTCACCCAACGCCGTCCCCATCGGCGCGACTACGTTCTCGAAGCCTGCCTGATGAGGAGAAATCACATCGAGATAGCCCTCCACAATCACGGCTTGGTCTAGAGTGCGAATCGCTTTTTTCGCGCGATCCAGCCCATAAAGGAGATGACCTTTATCGAAAATGGCTGTTTGGGGGGAGTTGAGGTATTTCGGCACACCGTCGGGATCCATCGTCCGGGCACCGAACCCAGCCATACGTCCACGCGCGTCGCGGATGGGAATCATCAATCGGTCACGAAATTTATCGTAACGTCTCCCCGCATCATTTTCAGAGAGCATCCCCGCATCCATTAAATCTTGCGCCGTATGCCCGCGCTCGGTGAAATGTTTCATTACCATATCCCAGCTATTTGGGGAGTAGCCAAGCATAAAGGATTCGATGGTTTCATCCGAAAGTCCACGTTTTTCACGCAGATACGCCAGCGTATTTGCCCCCGCGGGCGTTTTAAGTTGTTGATGATAAAAGAGAGCAATTTCTTCAAGTAGCGTGCGCAGATTTTCATTGGCATCGCGTTCTTCTTTTTGCTGGGGCGTATATTTCTTGAGTTCAACGCCCGCTTTATCTGCCAAATAACGGAGGGCTTCTTTAAAATCCCAGCCTTCTTTTTTCATTACAAACTTGAAAATATCGCCGCCATCGTTGCACTCGCCGAAGCATTTCCATGTGCCGGTCTCTTCCCAGACGGCAAAAGCAGGCGTGTGCGTATTATCGTGGAAGGGGCAAAAACCAGTATGCGTTCTGCCCGATCTACGCAATTTAACACCGCTCTCGGATACGAGGTCAACGATATTTATTCGGTCTTTGATTTCATCTACTGTGGACATTTTTGTTTTAGGGTTTTAGGTTGAAGGTTTGAAGGTTGGTTGAATTATAGACGATTTTGGCTCGTATTAGCGCGTGGTATCTGACATCCATATTTGCATATTTTGGTCAAGTTCTGCGGCATTAAACGAACCCGTTTCGGCGTAAACGATTTTCCCATTGGCGTTTATAACAAAATGAGCAGGAATCCCTGAAGTTCTATACGTTTTCTTGAGCGTATTATTAGGATCAAGCAAAACGGGATAAGAGATATTATGCGAAGTCTGAAACCTTCTTACCTCTTCTGGACTATCGCCAAGATTAATTGCTAATATAACAAAGTCCTGATTTTTATATTTTTTGTAAATCGCGTTAAGGGTGGGGATTTCCTGCTCGCAATAATGACACCATGTTGCCCAGAAAACGATCATAACCGTCTTCCCTTCATAATCGCTTAAGCTAAGTTCTTTCCCGTTCGTATTCTCTAATGAAAAATCAGGCGCATATCTACCAACAGAAACACCTTCAGTTTGAACTGTGTCGAGAATTCCCCCAGCAAAATAAACAATTCCTGCTACAACTAAACAAAAAAATATAAAACCAAGTGCTGAAATCCCGTTATTCTTTTTTGGCCTTTGTTTAGGGGCAATATCTGCCTTTTCTTCAACTTTCCCAACGCTTTGTTGAGAAGTATCTGTAGGCTTTTCTAATTTTTCAAGGCGAGCACGAGCAGATTTATTATTTGGGGATAAAGATAAAACGCGTTTCACGCAGTCTATTTGTTGCATTTTATCCTCAATCGCATAACTCAACATCCACCAGGCTTCCACTGAATCTTCGTTGCGTTTCAGGTAGGCAATCAGCAATTGGCGCGCATCATCGCGTTTGCCTTCTTTTAGAAGATTTTTAGCTTCGTAAAGTGTGTCGCTCTGCCTTTCCTGCATTCTGCATCCCTTTGATGATTTTTTGAAAAGCTATAGCCTGAATTATAGACGCTTTTGTAATTTGACGCAGTAGTCCTCTCTTCCCTCACAGGGCAAACGCACTAAAATACCTGTTTTTGCGGGGCTAAAGCCACCTTCT
>CAZAWS010000137.1:0-5522 GCA_964488755.1 uncultured Anaerolineaceae bacterium
ATTATTTTAACTGGACGGAAGAAGGAAGGAACGCCGCGGCGTGCGCGTTTTAGGCTTGTTTGCTGAAACCCGAAACGGGGATGCGGCGTGAGCGTCTCTGCGCTGAGCCGTTTACGTCAAACAGATGCTATTTTTCGGCACTCAAGTTTGGGGCACGTTTGTCACGGCACGTTATCCGAGATGAGATTTTATCAAATAATTATCCGCATTTCATAATCTCGCGCTATATCCCAAAAATCCACAGAATAAGGGAGTCCAAAGTCTCCAGACTTTGGCATTTTTCTAAAGACACGAAATCGGGAGATTTCGGACTCCAAACTATCCTTACCTCACGACCGCTATCCAAAATCAAATAACTTATACATTTGAAGCATACTTCACTCAAATTTCACATCCTTAATGGATAATTTATTTCTTCCTAAGCCCTTATCATTCGCCTCTGCTTCTATTTCAAAAATTCTCTTGGCTACCGCTTCAACCGCCACGCGTTGTTTTCGGTATAAATCTGCCTCAGACATAGCCAGCCGAGAAGCAACCTCGCGCACTTTATAGCCTTCGATAAATTTCATTTCAAGGATATTATAGAGCATCCATTCTGTTGTGAAGTGCCGTTGTCCTTCAGGGCGGATATTCTCTACACTGGTACGCAAAATTTCTCGTAATGCGTTTACCGAATTGCCTTTGTGATCTGCAGTTTTTTGTCGAACAATTTCTAAATCCATGAGGGGACTATCGCTTAGCTTGGGACCGCCCCAATAATGGCTGAGCGCGTCTTTAACCCAAATCGAACGGTCTTTTTCAGAGGTTGCTAAAATGCTGGTTTTGCTATCATAACGCCCAGATATGCGCCAATGGCGCAAAGCCTCGGCTTGGGGTTGCAAATCTTGTAGCGATCGGAAAATTCTTTGCTGTAGTTGGCGGTCTTCTAAGGCGAGGGCGGCACGGTCTGCTAAAAGCCAAAGGGCTTCTCTTTGGTCATCTTCAATTTCTTGGTCGGGTTGGTACGCCACACCCAAGATGCCCAACAAGGGCGGGATTTCATCTCTATCCATTTCTTTTTTTCTCATTCGCAGCGGTAGTATCCAAAAATTGCCCCAAATAAATTCTTGGCGCGGCTGTCCTTCTTCAATTTCTGGGGCACGCAACACTTCGGGGAAATCGTCTTGCTCTAGCATATTTTTGCTTCCTGCCATTGCCACCATAGCTAAACCTTCGCTATCGACAGCAGCGATAAAGGTAGAAGAGGCTTGCAAATGATCTCGCACAGCGGCTAAAACTGCTTCGAGAAATTGTTCCAAATCGCTACGAGTAAGTAGTCGCTCTTCGATATTTTGCAAAAGGAGCAGTTCGTCACGGTCGCCGCCAAAGAAGATGTTGCGTTCCCATATCGGAGCAAGAATTGTAATTGTATGCTCTATCATCAGGACGCTAACCACCATAGTTAGGGGAACAAAAGCTGAGTAAGGCGTGCCATCATACAAGACCCCTGCACGCCGAACGATAGTCATTAAGCCCAAAGTAATAGAGGCTGCCAGAGGACCGCGCAAAATCCATTTGAAGAGACGTGTTTTGACCAATCTGTCGGGCCACGAAACGCCAAAAAAGGCGACTGCATACGCCATGACGACTATTAATCCACCCACAAGGAGATTGATAAATAAAGCTGAACTCCAAAAAACAAAGGGGTGTTGCGCCGCGAAGGAAGAGCCGTACATCAGATAAGGAAAAGACCCTAGTGCTGGTGCGGTTGCCCCCGCCATGAGATAAACCATTCGCCTACGCCCAGAGCGAGTGAGCAATTGTCTGAAAGCGCGAATGAAATTGCCCCCTGCCCAAACCATCACGGCGATATAAAATAGGGTGAATATCTCCGTCCCAATTGTGCGCTGTAGGTAAGGGGCTGGTTTTCCGTGCACAAAGAAATCGCCTAATAAATGTCCAGATAGGAGAAGGAGCAAAAAACCACCCGATATAAGATAAATAAAGCGAATCGCCCATTTTCTACGTCCACGCGAGGGCATTCCGGCTGTAACGAGTAATGCATCTGAAAGGTGCAAATAGGCGGCAGGTAGAACTACAATTCCTATCCACTGTAGTTGAAGTAAAAGCTCTTGCCCCCAATCTGGCACGGTTTCATTTTGTACAGCTTCTGCAGAGAAGACAATGACAACACAAAGCATGATGATGGCAAAAATGCGTGCCACGCGATTGCGTAAATTAAATGTTAAAGCATAAAGAAATAATGAGAACGCCGTAATTGCCACCCCTGCTGTTAGAATCTCATTAAATACGCGTATCCCCGATAGTAAATTACTCATTCAATTGTAAAACTCCAATTGTTAAATACGCTTCTGCGAACACCTCCGCGAGAACAACGGCTAGGCAAGGAGAAAACACGATTATTTTAAGAGTTTCCCGAAAAAGAGAGCAACATCTTGAGTGGCGTAGTAATGATCATTATAGCCACTGAACTCAAATCCCATTTTTTTTGCCAAGCTAATTGCAGGATGATTTTTAGAGGACATCTCAATAAAAAGTTGTCTGTGCTTTCTATCTATAGCCCAATTTTCTACATAATGAATTAGTTCGGTGGCGACCCCTTTTTTACGCGCTTCTGTGGCGATAACAAGATCAATAATCCACACAGATTCTGCTGTCGCTTGCTCTCTAAAGCGAATATAAGCTATCGGTGCTCCTTTACTTAGGGCAACAAGGGTATGCGCGTTCTTGCGCCACTCATCCGATAATGAAAGATGGTTGCGCGGATATTGCACTTGAACCGAACGCGGGAGCCGAACTTCTCGCAAGATGACGTTGATTTCCCCTTCGCTTTTATCTAAATCTAGTTGCCAGACGTAATCACTGTTCGATGTGTGATTCAACCCAACCAAACGAATTATATCTGTAGACATTGCCGATCGAAATTTAATATCCATTTTTTTGTTCTCGATAAATTTTTAGGTAGTGGTTCTAAAGTAAGTGATAAGGTTTTTCGTAAAAACGGTGTCCAAAGTCTCCAAACTTTGGCTTTTTGCTAAAAACCCGAAATCAGGAGACTTCGGACTCTAAGCCATCACTTACTTAAAGACCACTATCTGTTTTTATTTAATCACACTTACCCCACAAAAGTTGCTCTAACCGCTGGGGGGCTGTGGCTGAAATATAGCGAGGGGGACTAATTATCAACAGAAAATGCTATTCTTCTTGCCCAATCACTCGAATTTGAATAACGCAAGGTGGCAAAGATTTACCAGTATTATCTGCCGCGACCAAGCGCAGTGAATAGTCTCCGGGAACTAACTCGCTCGTATCTATGCGCCCTAGTATATCGTCTTGAATAACTTCTCGCCCAGCGTAAATGGTAGACCATTTTTCTGCTCCCATGGAAGAAACTTCAAATTTATAAAAGCCAAATTGTGGAATATCCACTGTGCCTACCAACTCGACAATGCCGCTCAATGATTGCCCAGGGATGGGAGAGGTCACCGTTAGTTTATCGGGGATACAGCCATCGCTATAATCTTCAGCCTGCGGGGAGGGTCTGGCTTCTAATGTTGCTGCCATTTCGGCAGAGATAGTCCCCGTAGGGGTGACGAGCAAATCTACTGTTGGGGTTGCGATAAATGTTGATGGTGGCATCGAAGGGATAATGAAGGAGATGAAAATAAAAGTTCCTAAAAGGAGAGCAAGCCAAAACGCGTTCGCGCCGATAGAGCGGGCAAATCGTTTTCGTGAAATATCGCGTTCTAATCCAAAAACGGCTCCATTCCAATCTTTCCACGTTCGCCAAAGCCAACGCCAAAAAAAAATGCCTCCGAGAATTATAACGAAATAAATTAATACTTCGTAAACAGAGAGAAAATTATATACAGCTACCATAAATGCCTTGAATAAATCTTTTCTTAAATGGCGCGTAGAACGCCGCGAATAATTATCTCCATTTTAGGGACAATTTGCTTGCCCGCTTCAAGGACATCTTCATGGCTGGCGACAAAGGAGAGATCTGTGTGAGCTTTATTGCTAATACCAGAAAGTCCTAAGACACGCATTCCACCATGCCGAGCAACGGCGACTTCGGGAACTGTAGACATGCCAACACTATCTGCACCAACCAATTTAAGGAAGCGAAGCTCTGCGGGGGTTTCAAAGGAGGGACCACTCAAGCCCATATAAACGCCTTCGTGAATGGGAACGCCTTCTTCTTTCGTGATTTTTCGCACCAAATCGAGCAGTTCGGGATCATAGGCTTGGGTCATATCGGGGAAGCGGGGTCCAAACTCATCGAGGTTGGGTCCGTGTAGCGGACTCTTGCCAACTAAGCCGGGGAAGTTGATGTGGTCGGTGATGAGCATGACATCGCCGGGTTGATGTTCGTCTGCGATGCCGCCGGCGGCGTTGGTGACGATCATGATTTCTACGCCCAGACGTTGCATGACACGCACGGGCAAGGTGACTTGTGACATAGTATAGCCTTCGTAAAAATGAATGCGCCCTTGCATAACAAAAACATCTTGTCCTTCAAGTTGCCCAATAACAAGTTGCCCTGCATGTCCTTTAACAGTAGAAATGGGCCAATGTGGCAAATCGCCGAAGGGAATCACAACGGCATTTTCAACACTCTCAGCAAAATAATTTAAGCCAGAGCCTAAAATCATCCCCACGCGTGGCTTTATATCTACCTTAGCCCTAATTGCGGAGACGACATCGTCTATTTCTTGAATGGTTATATTTTTTTGCATTTCAGCCTCTTTGATTGATATTTTTTTTGTTCTTTTTAACGCCTGAATTATATCAGAGAAAGGTTTTTATGCTCTTTTTAGCGTGTTTTTGTAGAGATGCAATTATCAAAACTCCTTTGATCAACTATTTTGGGAAATTACATTTGATAATTTCAGACTCAACCGATAGGTCTTCACTGTTATATGCCATGAAGTAAATCGTCCCATTAGGAGATACGCTTGGAATCAGGGTTGTGTATTTACCAACGTAAGGATAAGCCTCGCCTGTTGGTAAGAAATGCTGCACGTAAAGACGCTCATCAGGATTTTCTGATATTACATAGGCATACAAATTTCCATTATCATCAACGCCAACTATCGGGAAAAAAGCTGTTCCTACCTTTGTAACTATATCTATTGGGATACTATAGTTTTGAGAAAAATCACCAGATGTGTCTCTCTCATACACAATAATATTTGAACCAAATAATGAAACTCCATCTTGCACTGCAAGGTGTTGATTCTAAGCCTCTGCCAAAGTTTTGCAAGAGAGCGGATTTTTTAATCCTTGCTTACAAAATGTTCAGCAGAGTGTCGAAAAAGCATCAAAAGCTCTTTTTATTGAAAATGCACTTTCGAGTGCGGGGGGATATTAGCATCTCAGAAGATGATTGTGATTTTCTCGATTCGATTTATCTTCCTTCAAAATATCCTTTAGGCAACGTTCTTCCCTTTTATAAGCCTGCTTTGAAAATATGCAATAATGCCATAGACACAGCAGAAAATACTTTTAAATTTGTCAGC
>CAZAWS010000138.1:0-5522 GCA_964488755.1 uncultured Anaerolineaceae bacterium
ATGATGGATATCACAAAGATAACGGTAATGACAATTGCTGAAAGAATACAATAAGGGCACCAAGCGTGGAGTACAAATTCTTCGAGGTAGGAAAGGTAAATTGAGTATAGCACGCCAACTAGGCTGATGCCAAAAAGGGCAAGGGTGCCGTATTCTTTGAGAAAATTCACACGGTTTTCGAAGACCAAGATGGCGATAATGGATAAGTAGGTCGCCATGCCAAAAATGGCAATGGGAATGCCGAAAATCTCTGAATATCTGCTGGTATTTACAGTGAAGCAATCGCCTAATCCTGGAGCGCAAAGTGTTTCGTTGTGTGAAAGTTTGATCCAAGTTAGGTAGACCGAATCGAACAAGCCGATAATGGCGGCTATTGATGCTACGATGTTGATTTTTTTCATAGTTTTTCCTTAATGTGTGGCATTGGGCGACCGCAAAGGCGCGCTCTTACTACGTCAAAAGCCAAGCCTCTACCTCAACGCCCTTTTTTAACGATTTTACTCCCGCAGGGATAATCAGTAAAGCATTCGCTTGCACCATTGAAAAGAGATTGCCTGAGCCTTGATGCCCAGTAAGCTTGGCATATAGTTGACCATTTTCTCGGTAGACAAAGGCACGTAAATAGCTCTCTCTGCCATCTGATTTTATAGGATTGGAGAGCCGCACACGCGCGTGATTTTTGACTTGCGTGCCGCGCCCTAACATCTGCCGAATAACGGGCTGGACGAAAACCATAAAGCCCACAAACGCCGAAACAGGATTTCCCGCCAAGCCAATAAAAGGGATTTCACGATAGTGTCCAAAGGTGAGCGGTTTGCCCGGGCGCATGTTAATGCGCCAAAAATTCAAATTGCCATCTTCTTCAATAATTGCTTTTATAAAATCGAAAGCCCCCATACTGACGCCGGCTGACGAGAGAATTAGATCAGCGTCTTTGGTTTTGCTAAGTGCGGCACGCACAGATTTTGGGGTATCTTTTGCCACGCCAAGGGGAATAATCTCACACCCCGCAGCTTTGAGTAGTGCGCGCAGGGTATATGAATTAACATCGTAAATTTGTCCTTCGGCAAGCGATTCTCCGATGGGCGTTAACTCATCCCCGCTAGAGAGCAGTGCAATGCGCGGTTTGCGATAAACGGGGACTTTTGCAATGCCAAGCATTGCCAGCATCCCTAAATCTTGGGCACGAAGGCGTTGTCCGCGTGGCAAGATGCTTTGACCGTGCTGAATATCGTCACCGCGTTTGCGGATATTGGCTCCAAACTGTGCGGCTTTGTAGATTTTCACTTTTTCGGGCAGAGGGGTGCCGGGAGTGCGGTTATTGAAATCGGTTTCTTCTACGGGGACAATCGCGTCTGCGCCAGCAGGGAGAGGTGCTCCGGTCATTATTCGCGCGGCTTCTCCGGCACGAAGTTTTTTGCTGGGCATCTTTCCTGCGGGGATGTCGTCTACGACTGGTAAGATGCTTGGCGTGGCATCGCAAGCTGAATTCACGTCCGATGCTTGGAGGGCGAATCCGTCCATTGATGAGTTGTCGAAGAGGGGCAAATCCGTCTTTGAAGAAATATCTTCGGCAAGTACGCGCCCGACAGATTCATCCAAAGAAACGGTTGTTTTTTCGAGGGGGGAAAATGCTTTCAAGATACGTTCTAAGGCATCGTTTACGGAGAGTAGGGTCATTTTTTTAGAGTTTCTCTTTATCCGGGGTTGTTTCGTTGGGCTTCTAGTACATTGGGGATGTTTTCAATGCGGGTGAGTAGGCGGCTGAGTTCTTTGATGTCGCTAACTTCGATTTCTAGGTTTATATCGGCTAAGCCTTTGTTGACGCGGACTTTTGCGTCTATTAGGTTGATGCTGTCATTTGAAAGTATATGGGTAATATCGCCAATTAGTCCGCTACGGTCAAAGGCGGTAATGTGGATGGGAACCGGGTAGGTGCGAATTTGTGTGCCCCACGCCACCTGAACAAGGCGTTCTCTGTCTTTTGTGCGAAGGATATTGGGGCAATCTATGCGGTGAATACTTGCTCCACGTCCGCGTGTGATATAGCCGATAATCTGATCTCCCTGCGTGGGGTTACAGCATTTGGCGATATTGGTGAGTAAGCCTTTTAGCCCTACGACATTGATGGCATCTGTGGCTTCTGTACTGCTATTTGGTGCGCGGGTGGTGGGGAGTGCTTCTTCATTTTCTTCTTTGGGAATTTGTGGAAGAATGGCATTGACAGAGATATCGCCTAGCCCTAGAGCCAGAGAGAGTTCTTCGGTGTTTTGATAGCCGATTTCTCGGGCAAGTTTTTCAAAATTTGTTTTTTCTTTAACGCCTACGCGTTGTAATTCTTTTTCGAGAAGAGAGCGTCCTTGCTCTATATTGTGTGCTTTATCTTGTTTGCGAAACCAGACGCGCATTTTTGATTTGGCTCGTTGAGTTTTTACCAGACCTAGGTTGGTGTTTAGCCAATCTCGGCTAGGTCCGCCTCGTTTTGCTGTTAGTATTTGTACTTGTTCGCCCGTTTTTATTTCGTGGCTGAGGGGGACAAGTTTTTCGTTTACTTTTGCTCCACGACAACGATGCCCTACTTCGGTGTGAATATGATAAGCAAAGTCAATGGGCGTGGAGCCAGCGGGCAAGTCTATGATGTCGCCGTTAGGGGTGAAAGCATAAACACGGTCTTGAAAGACATCCGTTTTCATGCTTTCTACGAATTCTGTTGCATCATCAACGTCTTTGGTCCATGACATCATACGGCGAATATCGTCGATTCTTTCGTTATAGCTAGCGTTGGTGCTGTTCCCTTCTTTATAACGCCAATGGGCGGCAATACCGTACTCTGCGTTATCGTGCATCTCTTGGGTACGAATTTGAATTTCTAGTGGTTTTCCGTCTTTGTAAAGTACAGCCGTGTGTAAAGATTGATAATGGTTATCTTTTGGGGCGGCGATATAATCGTCAAATTCGTTGGGAAGGGGGCGGTATTGGGTGTGAATCAAACCTAAAGCAGAATAGCAGGCAGGAATATCAGGCACAAGAACGCGTACAGCACGGACGTCGCGCACCATTTCAAAAGGTTGGCTTTTTCTCTTCATCTTGCGATAAATTGAATACATATGCTTAGGTCGCCCCGACACATTCGCATCAATATCTTGCTCAACGAGCATTTCTTCAAGCTCTATGACAATTTGCTTTATTTCTTCCTCACGCTCTTTGCGGCGAGCGGTTAAATGGGATGCAATTTCTTTATATTCATCTGGGTTGGTATAACGAAAGCTAAGGTCTTCCAATTCCCACTTGATTTGCCAAATACCCATCCTGCTGGCGAGAGGGGCGAAAATTTCGAGTGTTTGTTTTGCGATTCGTTTGCGCTTGTGCTCAGGCATAAAACCAAGTGTTTGCATATTATGCAAGCGGTCTGCCAATTTAATAAGCACGACACGAATATCATTATCCATCGCAAGGAAGGTTTTACGCAGAGTCTCCGATGCCATGTCGGGGGTACGACCTAAAAGTGCTGGGGCGGGATAATCGGACTTGTCCGCCTCGCGCGTGTTTTGGCTTGGTTGCCCTTCTGTAGCATCTGATTCAGAGAGAAGCTGGGTGCCTCTCGAAACGCGCGGTAAATTAGTTAGCTTCGTAACGCCATCTACCAGATTAGTGATTTCGCCACCAAACATCTCTTGTAAATCAGAGAGTGTAATGTCGGTATCTTCTACCGTGTCATGAAGTAAGCCTGCGGCAATAGCAACAGGTGGCACCTGTAACTCAGCCAAAATTGAAGCCACAGCTAGGCAATGAGTCACATAAGGTTCTCCCGAAACACGTTTTTGTGGGCGATGTGCCTCCTCTGCCACAGCATAAGCGCGTTGAATTAATTCCCTATCGGCTAGGTTATAGTAGGTGGGGAGTTGTTCTAATAATTTTTCAATAGTAACTGCTGTAGGAGAGCTTTTCATGCCCTCTATTTTAACCCAAGCTGTGCATAAGTCAAAGGAATTGTCGGTTGTTTTTTTACAGCTTGGGACGTATCTTCTCAAAAAATAGGGGTAATAGGCGTGCGAAGCTGTAATATCAGCTAGAGAAAGCCTCTCTTTTTTTGCGAAACGCGATCAAGCATATATTGATAAGGGCTGTTCAATTCTAAGTAAACAGAACGCGGATTTAACAGATTGGGCGGGTTTTCGCGGATAAAACAATAAAAAATCGGTGTCAATCCGTCCAATCCGCGTTATCCGTGTTCCATTTTTTTTTAGCACTGAACAGCCCTGATATATTGATACTGAAAACTTATACGTTTTTGTCATCTTTGTACAAAAAAAGTTTTTAAAATCCGCGAAAACCTGTCTGATCCGTAAAATCCGCGTTCTATTTTGAGCCCCCTGAACGCTTACCTGACATCTTGTTGTCATACACTATAGCACAAAAAACTTTTGACATCCCCGCTTTCCCATGCTAAACTAGCCCCGTTAATTTAAGCGTGCTCGTTGAGCGCGCTTTTTTCGGGCTAGTCGCCGTAAAAAAGGAAGAAAAATGGATATTTTACTCACAGGCTCAGTCGCTTACGATTACCTAATGACCTTTCCCGGAAAATTTGAAGAACAAATTTTGCCGGAGCGTTTATCTTCAATCAGTTTATCTTTTTTGGTTGATTCTATGACCCGCGAGCGTGGTGGTGTTGCGCCCAATATCGCTTACACCTTAGCGTTGCTTGGTGCGAAACCGCGCCTTATGGCAACCGTTGGACAAGATTTCAGTGATTATCGCGCATGGCTTGATGCACAAGGCATTGATACAAAATATGCCAAGGTTATCCCTGATGTTTTCACAGCATCTTTTTTTGCAACCACCGACCAAACCAACGCCCAGATTGCTAGTTTCTCACCGGGCGCAATGGGACATGCCGCAGAGCAATCTATCAAAGATGTAGAACCAAAACCAGATTTGATTGTCATCTCGCCCAACGATCCCATCGCTATGAAAAATTTCGCTGCTGAGTGTCGTGAACTGGACATTCCCTATCTTTATGACCCAAGCCAGCAATTATTGCGCCTCGAAGGCGATGAAATTGTGCGAGATATGAGCGGTGCGCACTTCCTTTTTGTTAACGACTATGAATTTGGTTTGATTTCCAAGAAAACAGGTCTTGATTTGGATGGCATGTTAGAAAAAGTGAAAATTATTGTCATCACACGTGGCAAAGATGGCGCAGATATTTACGCCGATGGAAGAGAAATCCATATCCCGACCGTGCCCGAGCAGAAAATCATTGACCCAACGGGTGTTGGCGATGCCTTCCGTGGAGGCTTTCTTTCAGCCTACGCAAAGGGCTGGGATTGGGAACTCTGTGGGCAAGTTGGCTCATTATCCGCCGTATATGTTTTAGAGCAAAGTGGTACCCAAAATCACTGCTACACACGGGAAGAGTTTGTAGCCCGCTTTAGAGAGCATTTTGATGATGCTGGGAAGTTGGATCAGTTTTTAGAGAAATAGAGAATTGAAGAAGAAATAATTTAGTAAGCGTTCAGGGG
>CAZAWS010000139.1:0-5513 GCA_964488755.1 uncultured Anaerolineaceae bacterium
AATTTTGTATTTCTTCGCGTGACTTGGCAAATTCTTAAGGGGTATAATGGGGCATGACAAAAAACACACTCCCACAGCCAAAATATATAGACCACCGAAAAGACCTAGAAAATTTAGCCCGCGATTTAGCGAATGAGCCGATTATTGCCATTGACACTGAATCGAACAGCCTGTACGCCTATCAAGAACAAGTTTGCCTCATCCAATTTTCAACACCCTCCCAAGATTATCTACTAGACCCCCTTGCTTTACCCGATTTAGAAATTCTCGCGCCTATCTTTGAAAACCCCGAAATTGAAAAAATCTTCCACGCCGCCGAATACGATTTGATTTGCCTAAAACGAGATTTTGGTTTTCAGTTTATTAATCTTTTCGACACACTTATTGCCGCGCGCATACTTGGCTATGCGAAAGTGGGGCTGGGCAATATGCTCGACCAAAAATTTGGCGTAAAGGTCAATAAGAAATTCCAAAAAGCAAATTGGGGGAAACGCCCGCTCGACCAAGATATGCTCAATTATGCTCGCCTTGACACACATTATTTGATAGAAATGCGCACGATGTTAAAAAACGAACTAAAAGAAAAAAACTATTGGCAATTAGCACAAGAAGATTTTGATATAGGTGCCAGCATGGAGGGCATTAACAACCGCACCCCTCTCCCCATCTGGGAGCGTGTAGGCGGGCGGCAAAAAATGCCTCCTAGGCAGGCTACCATTTTAAACGAACTTTGTTTGGAACGTGAACAACTTGCGAAAAAACTAAAACGACCCTCTTTCAAAATTGTTGGCAATAAAAGATTAATTCAGCTAGCCGAAGAAGAACCCCGCAGTTATCACGAACTCGAAAAAAATATTCTTACACCACGTCAAAGCTCTCGCTTCGGAAAAGCCTTTCTCGCGGCCATTCAACGCGGTCAAAAAGCAGATTTAGTAAAGCGCACCCCAAGCCGCCGCCATGGCGATATTTACAAACATCGCTACGAGGCTCTGCGCCAGTGGCGCAAAAATAAAGCCATAACCCTAAAAGTAGAATCAGATATTGTGCTACCGCGCTTTCTTATGGAAAAAATCGCCAAAGAAAATCCGCAAAACTCAGAAGCACTCGCTAAAATTATGGCGATTTCTCGTTGGCGGTTAGAAAAATATGGCGAAGAGCTTTTAGCATTGATTTCATAGCATAAGATTTATCTGCCCCACAAAAAAATTATGAACTTAAAATCCCTCCAAGAAACACTCATCAAGAAAAAAGGCACAACAGAAGAGATTCCCTTCGGACCCGAAGCCCTCGTCTACAAAGTGATGGGAAAAATGTTTGCACTGGTCGCGTGGGAAGAGAATCCCCTCCGCATTAGCCTCAAATGCGACCCCGATTTCGCCCTCGCTCTCCGTGCCAAATATCCCGCCATCATCCCCGGCTACCACATGAATAAAAGACACTGGAACTCCATCATTCTCGATGGAAGTCTCCCTGAAACCCTAATTTTAGAAATGATTGACGATTCTTATACTTTGGTAGTGAAGAAGTTAAGGAAAGTTGATAGAGAGAAGTTACAACAGCAATAGCTCAAAAGGGCATAAATATGGATATTACTGCAATTATTACAGGAATACATTACTGTTCGGATTGTTGCCAAAAAGATTTAAAAAAACTGCAATTTGACGATTTTGACGCAAATACAATGCCCACAAGATGTGTCCTGAAGGGAAGCAAATTTACTTATGCTATATCTAAATGGGTATCTCCAAAACGTACACGTTCCTACCCTTACGAAAGGGTTTATGACACCCTCGCATCTTCAAACAAATGTATCACCATTATTCCAATAATAAAAGACGAAGGCATTGGAGGTGATAGAGACTATCTCCAATGGGATACCGTTTCTCTAATGAGTCTGTTTGATGTATTTGTAATTCTTGCTCATTATACTGACGCAGAGAAAAACAAGCGTAAAGAAAACAAGATCACAAATCAACAATTTGATAACGACTATATAAAAAGAAAAGTTGAAGAAATTAGCCAATTTCGGAGTTCCGCTTTACATTGGAACCTAAAGGAAATGGAAAAAACACTCCCAGAGTTGATTGGTAAAGTAAAAAGTGATTATTCTAAAATAGGCAAAAAGTTAAATGTTGAATTCCACAGCGAAGAGGGTATTGAACGGTTTAAAGAAAAAATTTCTGAAGGTTTAGAAAAATTCAAAGAATTCTCACGCGCAAAAGCACAAGAAGCTCAAAACAGAGAACAACAAACAGAACAACCCAAAGAAGCATTATCGACCTTGTCTAAAGCAACTATTACGATAAATAATTATTTAGGCGGTGAATACTATCTCACTACAGATGAAATAAAAGTAGAAAATAGTACTCTGTTTTTAATTGAAGGAAAACATACAGCAACAAACAATCTGCCAAGCCTCGGAGATATAAAAGACGGACTCCTGAAAATGATTTTGTATACAAATATTGAAAATGTAAAAGCTGGGGGACAGGAATTTAACACAATACCTATTGTAAAACTTACATCCGAAAAAATATCAGGGCGCATTTCTTCTTCGGCATCAGATAGTGAGATTGAAAGTTTTTTGTCTAAAAATTCCTTTTCGACAAGAGAAGTAAAAATAGTAAATGAACTTTTCCAAGAAGCTGAGAAAAACAATTTTATAGCCATCATTGAATGGGCTACAACATGATAAAAAGCCCTCTACGCTACCCTGGTGGAAAAAGCAGAGCAATAAAACATATCTCTCCACTAATACCAGAGTTTGATGAATACAGAGAACCCTTTCTTGGCGGTGGTTCTGTTTTTGTTTACCTAAAACAAAGATATCCAAATAAAAACTTTTGGATTAACGATATTTACGAAAATCTATATCACTTCTGGGCAAAATGCCAAAATCAAAAAGATGATTTAATTCTACAAATTAGAGAATGGAAAACTGAATACACAAATGGAAAAGAACTACATCGTTATTTAAAAGAAAATATAGACACTTTTGACACTCTTAAAAAAGCCGCCGCTTTTTTTGTGTTTAACAGAATAACTTTCTCAGGGACAACCGAAAGTGGAGGCTTTTCCAACGGAGCTTTTGAAAAAAGATTTACAGAATCAAGTATAGAAAGAGCAGAACTTCTCTCAACAATTTTGCCAGAAACTAAAATAACCGATTTCGATTATCAACAAGTTGTTGAGGCTAAGGGTAAAAACACTTTCATTTATCTTGACCCACCTTATTATTCAGCAAGAAAATCTGCGCTCTATGGAAAAAACGGAAAATTACATACAGGTTTTGACCATCATAGGTTTGCAGAAACAATGAAAGCATCAAAACATAAATGGTTAATAACTTACGATAACAGTCCTTTTATTAAAGAACTATTTTCTTTCGCTTATATTGTCGAATGGAATTTGAAATATGGTATGAGAAATGTAAGCAAATACAGTGATCAAAATGGCAAAGAACTTTTTATCGCGAATTACGATATAGAGCTAAATACCAAAGAAAAACAATTACGCCTCATGGAACGTCAAGAAGAATATAAAACTTTTCTTCGGAAAAATTCCTGATTTTTTTTCGTACCCTTTCGTATGACTTAGTGAACAAAAAAGGAGCTTTCAAATGAAAATTCATTTCCACGGTGCCGCTCGTACAGTAACAGGATCTATGCACTTGCTCGAAGTCAACGGTGCCCGCATCCTGCTCGAATGTGGTCTCTTTCAAGGCAAACGCAAAGAAGCCTATAAACGCAACAAAAACTTCCCCTTTGACCCCGCCACCCTAGATGCGGTATTACTCTCCCACGCGCATATAGACCATAGCGGCAATTTACCTAATCTGGTCAATCAAGGTTACGCGAATAAAATTACCGCTACGCGTGCCACTACGCATCTTGTCAAACTCATGTTGCGGGATTCCGGTCATATCCAAGAATCAGATGCGGCTTACGTCAACAAAAAACGCGCCCGCAAAGGCTTGCCACCCGTAGAACCGCTCTACACCGAAGAGGATGCCCTCGAAGTTGCCAACTATTTTCAATCGGTAGAATATGACGACCCCATAGAAATCGCCGAAGGAGTTCGCGCCACCTTCATGGACGCAGGACACATTCTTGGCTCAGCCGGCATCGCCCTCGACATCACCGAAAAAGGACGCAAATACCGCGTTTGGTTCTCAGGCGATATTGGTCGCCATGACCTGCCCCTCCTCCGCGACCCTGTTCTCCCCACCAACGCCGATTACCTCATCATGGAATCCACCTACGGTGACAAAGGTCATCGCTCCCCAAACCTTGCCTACGAAGAACTCCGTACAGTTGTCCAAAAAACAATTGCGCGTGGCGGTAAAATCATTATCCCCTCCTTCGCGGTCGGGCGCACGCAAGAACTTGCCGTTTTTCTGCACCAAATGATGAATAAAGGCGAGATCCCCTCTGTGCCGGTCTATGTAGATAGCCCCCTCGCCATCAACGCCTCCCAAATTTTCAACGAGCATCCCGAATGTATGGACGCAAAAACCCTCGCCGATGTTCGCAATCGGGGTCACGCCGCACTCGATTTCAAAGAAATCACCTACACCCGCTCGGTTGCCGAATCGAAAGCAATCAACAACTATAAAAAACCCGCCATCATCATTTCTGCGTCTGGCATGGCTGAGGCAGGGCGCATTTTGCATCATCTCCGCAATAATATCGAAAATCCCCGCAACACCATTCTCATCGTTGGCTGGCAGGCTCCCTACACGCTCGGTCGACGTTTGGCAGAGCGCGAAACCGACATCAAAATTTTCGGCGAGCGGTTCACCCGCAAAGCCGAAGTCGAGACCATTAGCGGGCTATCTGCTCACGCTGGGCGCGAAATGTTGATCGAATATGCCTCGGCAGTCAAAGACCAAGTCCAAAAAATCTTCATCGTACACGGTGAAGATAGAGGTGCACTGCCCCTTAAAAAAGAATTGGAGATGCAGGGATTTAAGGAAGTTATATACCCTGAGAAAAACTCTGTTTTTGAGATATAAGGATGAAGTGCTGCGCCGCGCGCGTGATTTAGGCTTGCTCTCGTTAAACCAGCTTGGTTGCAGCGAAAAACATTTGTGTCCGCCCTCGTAACGCGACATTTATGTCGCCCCTTCACCAAAAGCGACATAAATATCGCGCCACAGAATTCACATTTAGTTGGATTTATCCAACTTCCCATATCCGCCTGAAAATACATTCTCAGGAAACAACAAAAAAACACCACATCTCAGAAAATTTAAGATATAATACGCTCGCCTAAAGGAGAGATGCCAGAGTGGTTGAATGGGACGGTCTCGAACACCGTTGTAGTCTTCGGGCTACCGTGGGTTCGAATCCCACTCTCTCCGCTAAAAAGCCGTCGAAGTTAACGCTCGGCGGCTCTTTTTTACCCCATCTACTCCCCCCTAGAGAGGAGAACTTGTCCCTTCCCCATTAGGGGGAAGGCGGGAGCACTAAAAGGTTGTTGGAACTTCCCTCACCCCTTCGATAAACTCAGGA
>CAZAWS010000140.1:0-2597 GCA_964488755.1 uncultured Anaerolineaceae bacterium
ATGTTTTCAACATAAGGTAGTTAGTAGCAATCACGTCAATTCACGTTGAACCTTTATTCTTTACCGCGAAGAAGCGAAGAGCGCAAAGAAAAACTTAAAAATATCAAAAAATTATTTCAAAGGCAAGAATGCGGAATGGGTCTTTGTAGTATTTGTTCTCTTTGTCTTTTTATCTTAAAAACTTCGCGTTCTTCGTGGCTTCGCGGTGAAAGCAGGGTATTCTCACAGTTCAAGACTTTTACAGAGTTTTCGGTACGCTCATTGCGCCATCCTTGGCGTAATTTTGTGAGTGATTTGTGAACACCGCCGCCGAGAACGGTGGCTAGAGCAAGAGGGCGACTTCGTGTTCCGAAGACCAGCTCCCCTTAATCTCTTGCGCCGCTTGCAAAATCTCATGCGCTGAGCGCAAGGTGCCTTCGCCCACATCGCCAAGCATTTGAGCAAGCTCTAGCAGGCGAGCTTCTTTTTCTAAATTTTTAACATGGGTCAATGTGCGCCCATCTTTGAGCTGTTTTTCTACTTGCAAATGCTGGTCGCCAAAAGCGGCTAATTGGGGTAAATGTGTTACACAAAAAACCTGATGAGCGCGCCCCAGCCGCCACAGTTTCTCACCGACCACCATCCCAATCCGCCCGCCAATTCCTTGATCGATTTCATCAAAAATCAACGAGGGAACTTCATCTGCCTGCGCCAAAATGTTTTTAAGTGCCAGCATCATCCGTGATGTTTCACCACCAGAAGCAACTTTTACAAGGGGCTTCAGTCCCTCACCGGGATTTGGCTCTAGCATAAATTCAACTTGGTCGAAGCCATTTTTATCAAAAGCAACGCGTTCTTTGCCTAGTGGCAATCCTTTTTCATCTGTCGAAGTCTTGAAATTTACGGCAAATTTTGCCTTCTCCATGCGCAAATCGGCTAATTCTGTCATAATGCCCGCAGACATTTTTTCTGCGGCAGATTTGCGTAACTCGGATAGTTTTTTCCCTTGTTCAGCTAAAGCCTTGAGCAAAGCCTTTTCTTCTTTGGCTAGTTCGTCCATCCGTGCCGAAGCGGTTGAGATGCTTTTTAGCTCTCGGTTGGCGTTTGCGCCAAACTCAATCACGGCTTCAATAGAACCGCCATATTTTCGTTTCAGGCTTTGTAGTAAATCCAAGCGTTCTTCTACTTCCCCTAAACGGGACGGATTAAACTCGACCTTTTCGAGATAGCCGCGCAAATCACGCGAAATATCGCCCATATTTTCTAGGATGAGTGCGGCGCGCGCGTGAGTTTCAACTTGCGTGTCGTCTATTTTCGCGAGTACGGCGAGATGCGCGATTGCCTCCCCAAAACTATCCGTCACCGGTGGGACTTCGCTATTGCCCTCATCAAGTAGGACAAGTGTCTCTTGTGCATGAGTGGCTAAAGATTCGGCGTTTGCTAACCTGTCGCGTTCTTCTTTGAGCGTTTCATCTTCTTCTGGGAGGGGGTTGACCGAATCGATTTCTTCTGCCTGATAAGTGAGCAACTCAACGCGATTTTGCGCATCCACTTGGATTCGGCGTAAATCGTCCAGCTCAATGCGTAAAGATGCGAGTTTTTTGTATACCGTGCGGTAACTGTTAAGGGCAGAATCAGATGCTGAATAGCGGTCGAGCAAGCCTAAATGCGCGCGCGTATCGAGCAGCGAAAGATGTCCCGATTGACCGTGTATGTCTATGAGGTATGCGCCAAGTGATTTAAGCATTCCCACGCTTACTGTCCGCCCGTTAACGCGCGCAACACTTCTTCCCTCTGGCTTTACTTCACGGCTGAGCGTCAGATAATCTTCATCGTCCAACAAATCTTCTTCTTTGAGAATCTCGTGGACTTTTGCACGTTCTTTGCCCGCGAGTTTAAAAGTTCCATCTACAATGGCGCGTTTAGCATCGGTGCGTACCATCGTTGTGTCGGCACGCCCGCCAATGAGAATTTCGACCGCATCAAGGATAATAGATTTGCCCGCGCCAGTTTCGCCTGTGAGTGTGACAAGCCCCGCGCCAAAATTTAGCTCAAGTTGGTCAATGATTGCGAAGTCTTTGATACGAAGTTCTGTGAGCATGATTATTTAATCCGAAAGCCTGAAAGACTGTAAAAAACAGCGGGAACGGCAACAAAAAGATAGATGCCCTGCCAAATTAGGGGATAAAAAGAGCCTGTAAACAGGAAGGACAAGATAACGGGCAAAGCACCGAGAATAATGCCTGAGGTGCTGACGATAAAGAGATTTTTAGAGCGGCGACCGCGCAAAAAACGATGTGTGATTTTGCCTATTAATGTTGCCGCTCCCCCAGCAATGGCAATGGCGATAAACCACATGAAAATTCCAGCAAAAAACGAAATGGCGTTGATGATATTGCTGGCAATAAGGGAAAGCACGGATGCCGTAATTAGCCCGATAATATAATCGTACCACTCGGCGGTGTCGAAGATTTTTTTCTGTTCGTTGATGCAATCTTTACATCTATAGCCTGTGGGCGTATGAACAGCACATTTAATGCACATTGGTTCATTGCAACGATTACAACGGAGAGAAGTTTCAGTTTGAGGGTGGTTTTTGCAGTAAGTCGTCATTTTCT
>CAZAWS010000140.1:2697-5508 GCA_964488755.1 uncultured Anaerolineaceae bacterium
CAACGGAGAGAAGTTTCAGTTTGAGGGTGGTTTTTGCAGTAAGTCGTCATTTTCTTTATCCGCGAAGATTTACGAAGTTTTTTGAGTTTGTAAAAAATGCTCAATAATTTGGTTGATTTTTTTTCTCATAGCAATAGGGCTAATTATAGCCTTGAAACTTTCTTGTGTCCCTCCAGTGCCTGTAATAGTAACTGTTCCGAAGTTCAACAATCTGCCTAAAATATCTTGGTCTACAGCAACACTTTCTATTTTAGGTAATAACATTTCTAAGGTGTTTCTACGAACAAACCCTGCTTTAGCAATAACTCGGCGATTTGTAATTACAAATTCGGTAGCAAGCAAAGCAATTGATGCCTTAACTGCAAAATGAACTGAAGAAAGAAAAAGACCTATAGCAAAAAAAAGAAATAAGCCAGAGAAAAAAGTATCTGCTTCAGTTCCTTGACTTTCATAATACAAAACAAACCCTACCATGATAAGACTCGTTATAAATAACATTACGGCGGGAACAAATACAGCAGGATGTACTTTTGCTACAAAAAGGATTTTTTCTTTAGGCATTAAATTATCTTGAACGTAGCCCATTCTGTTCTCCAAAGCTTCTAGTTTTTTCTTTGCGCTTTAGCGTCTTTGCATGAAAATTTTACGTTTCATATCTTCACGTTTCACGCCTCAGTGCTTGGGTTTTGATTCATGTGTGCTCTTAAGTTTTTATAAAAATAACCCAAATCACCAAAACGGATAAACTTAGCAGAGTACTCTGCGGTATGGATATCTACGCGGTCGCCAGCATCTAAGCCAACGGGGGATTGGCCATCTACACTAAGAACCGCATTGTCGCTATGCACAGTGATATTGACCGCGGCACCCTCAGAGAGCACTACAGCCCGATCAATGGAGAGATGCGGCGCAATTGGCACGATTAATATATTTCTTAATTCAGGCGGCAAAATGGGACCGCCCGCCGCGAGGGCGTAGGCGGTAGAACCAGTTGCTGTAGAGGCAAGCAAGCCATCGGCGACATAGGTGGTCAATTCTAATCCATCTACACTGGCAGAAATATGGACGGGGTTTAGATACTGCCCTCGGCTTACAACTGCTTCGTTCAATGCGTGCCACGAACCCTGTTTTTCTCCTGCTCTGAATAATTCGGCAAGAATCATCAAGCGATTTTCGATCCAGAAATCACCCGTTAACAGTTGCTCTATTTTTTCTCGCCAAGCCCGGCGTTCCACTTGAATGAGAAAGCCTAGGTTTCCCATATTAATGCCTAAAATAGGCACATCGCTAGGGGCGCAAAGGTGCCCCGCGCGGAGCATTGTGCCATCACCGCCAACGGAAATTAATAAGTCAAACTCACCCTCTTTAACACGCTGACGCAAATTTTCATCGTTGAGCGTACCAATAGGCGCGTTAATTCCTTTTTTTTTAAGGAAATCTGCAATTTCTTGTGCTTCATTTAGCGCGTCAGGAAATCTTGGATGAATGGTAACAACTATTTTGGAAGGTATAAACGAAGATGACATAATGCTCTATTATACTGGACTCAGGCGAGTCTTTGGTCACAGATTTTATTATAGCCACATCCCCGACAACGATCGGGCGAATTATGTGAGCAATCCACATTTTTTCGCCGCCCATCTCGTCTCATGTCCACTAAAATATCCAGCAATGCACTTTCTAATGCGGGCGTGTAATCAACAGCAAAATCTCTATTTCGATAGTGGATAATGCCATAAGGTGGACGTTTTCCCATCTCTTTATGCACCAAATAACAATAGGATGCAAGTTGATAGATGTGTGAATCATAGGGAGCTTCTGGTGCGCGCCCAGACTTTACCTCAACGGGAATGATCTTCCCGCGACGTTCCACAAGATAATCTGGCTTGCCGGTGAGACGCGTTGTGCTGTCGTAAAGAGGCTTTTGCACCCGCCCCCAATCGTTCATGTCCGCGTATATGACGCGACCGCCCGGCAATCCGCTTCGCTTACGCTGACGATTGGATTGCCAAAAGAGAAAAATGGCAATGAGGAGGAGGGTGATGGAGAGATAGAGCATTATTTGGATGTTTGAAGGTTATAAAATCTGCGCGGTGCAATATGAGACCATCATCACCAACGCAATGAGTAAAATAATAATTGCGAGCGTGCGCGTTAATCCCGCCGCGACAACTTGCCTGCCGTGATGCTCGTGCATCTTCGTGCCGGCTTTCATCTCAGCCTGATTTTCAGATTTCTCGCCCTTTTTCGCATACCACCAAGCACGACGACAGTAGAGATAAGAGCCAATTTCGGATGAACGGATTATTTTCATGGTTTTTTAGTTTGAAAGTTGGAGGGTGAGTAAGTTTAGAGACTTAATATGCTAACAGTTTCTGGTGTGAGCGCACAAATGTTGTCAGGTTGTAAATAAAAGGTAAGCGTTCAGGGATATCAAAATAGAACGCGGATTGTACGGATTGGACAGATTTTCACGGATTTTAAAAACTTTTTTGTTTTTTTGTATGCAAAGATGACAAAAACGTATAAATTTTCTAAAAAAATGCAATAAAAGCATTGAAATTCGCGTTATTCGCTCATTCGCGTATAGCGTAGCGACATTTGCGTTGAAAGATTAAGGCATAATTTTAATACAGCTGAACGCTTACAATAATTTTTCTCCCCTTTAGTATACCCGAATACTCGTTTACCATATAATTTTTGTGCTGAGAGGAAAGTCGCGTTTTTTACCCCAAACTCTATCTTTTCAACATATCGCTGACAAATTTAAAAGTATTTTCTGCTGTGTCTATGGCATTATTGCATATTTTC
>CAZAWS010000141.1:0-1112 GCA_964488755.1 uncultured Anaerolineaceae bacterium
CGGAGGGTGTTGGCTTGGTCGTGGAAGTAGACATTGCGCGTGCCAATCGCCGCCTTGCGGATCATTACGTGGACGTGGTCGTGAGTTCCCTTGACGAAGCGTTAGATTTGGTAAATGACGCGGTTGCTGCCAAACGAGCACTCTCCATCGGCTTGGTTGGCAACGCCGCAGATATTTTTCCCGAAATGGTGGAGCGTGGCATCACCCCAGATGTGGTCACAGACCAAACCTCCGCGCACGAAGCCCTCATGTATGTCCCCTCCGGCTTGAGCGTTGCAGAAGCGGACGCTTTACGCGAATCTGACCCCGAAAAATATAAAGAAATGGCGCGTGATTCGATGGCAAAACATGTTCGGGCAATGCTCGATTTTCAAAAAATGGGCAGTGAAGTTTTTGATTATGGAAATAATATCCGCCAGCAAGCGTTTAATCATGGCGTAAAAGATGCTTTCGACTTCCCCGGCTTTGTCCCCGCCTATATCCGCCCCCTCTTCTGTGAAGGAAAGGGACCTTTCCGCTGGGTCGCTCTCTCTGGCGACCCCGAAGATATTCTCCGTACCGATGAAGCCATTCTCGAACTTTTCCCCGATGACGAGCATCTCCATCGCTGGATTAAGATGGCACAAGAGAAAGTCCCCGTGCAGGGATTACCCTCTCGCATCTGCTGGTTGGGATATGGCGAACGTGAAAAAGCGGGGCTAAAATTCAATGAGTTGGTCGCCAAAGGCATCGTCAAAGCCCCGATTGTGATTGGACGAGACCATTTGGACGCGGGTTCTGTGGCAAGCCCCAACCGAGAAACCGAAGCGATGAAAGATGGCTCAGACGCAGTATCCGATTGGCCCATTTTGAACGCGCTCATCAACGCCGTTGGTGGCGCGACTTGGGTCTCATTTCATCATGGTGGCGGTGTCGGGATGGGTTACTCACAGCACGCGGGGCAAGTGATCGTTGCTGACGGCACACCAGAAGCTGACGTGCGCCTCTCACGCGTACTCACGACCGATCCGGGGTTAGGTATTGTTCGCCATGCAGACGCAGGCTATCAAATCGCCATTGATGCGGCGAAGAGACATGGAATCCAAATGCCGATGTTAGGGAAATAGAAAAAG
>CAZAWS010000141.1:1212-5508 GCA_964488755.1 uncultured Anaerolineaceae bacterium
TAGACTTTATCAGAAAAAATAATCGGCTAGAAGAACCTGTCTCTTTCAAGAGAGCGGGTTTTTCTAGCCGATTTTCGATAGACTCTAGTAGAGAAAAAGCAGATTTTTTCTCACCTTTTGTGTGAATTCGTATAACTTTGTAGCTAAACACTTGCCAATAATTTTAGGGGCTTTTTTGCATAACTCTCTGCTGAAATCTCATGCTTTGTCATAGCTTCTAATGTTTCGCTAAGTAGCAAATTGATGGGCGTAGGGATATTTGTTTTTTTCCCTGCTCGCACAATCGCGCCATTGAGATAATCTACTTCTGATTTGCCGCGTCCAGAATGTAAATCTATATGGAAGGAGGGCATTTTACCGCCACGTCCACCGCCTAGTTTTTTTGCCGCGAGGGGACGTAGCCACGCGGGGGCGTTTGCGGCAAAGGCTAATAATTTAACGGGGGTGCCGGGCAAATTAACTACCTTGATATTTTGCGCCTCCATTACCAATAAAGCTTCTTTGAGCATTCGCATTTCAAAAACGTAGAGGTCTTTTCTTCCAAAAATTTCAGTAGGGGACATATCGAGAATTGCCGATGTAGCGTTGCCAACCAAATTGGTAAGCATTTTTGACCACTTCATATCTGCCGCACGATTATAAAGTTCTGCGTTTAGAAAAGCGGCATTCATTGCCTCAACTAATTTCTCGGCAAGGGGATGTTCATTTGCTATCCCGATGCCGCGTAATTTTTCGAGAACAATATCGCCTGCATCTCGTTTGCCAATGGCAGAGGTGACCGTGCCTGAAATTACCTTTTCGGGTCCTAAAACTTTGGCGATGGCGGGTTCGTTATCTATGCCATTTTGAAGGCAAAGAACGGGCGGCATTTTTTCGGCGAAGGGAGCAATTCCTTCGAGGGCAGATTCGGTATCATAAGATTTTAGGGCAAAAAGAGCCACGTCAAAGGGACCGTAATCTAAGGCTCTTTCGAGGGTGTCGGCGAATACTAAGTTCGCCGCGGGGAGCAGATCAGCGGCTGAGGTCTCGCGCCGCGCGTCTAAACTGAGATCAAGCCGAAGGCCACGTTTGTTCAGCGTTTCAGCTATTTGGGGGCGTTCCACGTAGACGACATCGTGTCCGTCTAGGGCGAGGCTCCCGCCCACGTAAGTTCCAATCGCCCCCGCACCAAAAGAGAGTATTTTTAGAGGAGAATTAGTCATCTTCGTGCCAGTGATGTTGATCGTTTAAGCCTTCGATATACCAGCGATGGGCATGGGGCAAATAGCTTAGGGTTGCAAAGGCTGTGTTTCTGAAACGAAATTGCGCGCCCTGATAATTGGCATGGGGCGCGATGCCGGTGATGGATTTCATGGCGTAGTTGAGTATTGCACCATGTGAAACGATAAGGTAACGCCCAAAAGGGCGCATGAGCAAAGATTGCAGGGCATGACCGGCGCGGAGGTAGAGTTCCCAATCGCCTTCTCCACTGCCCGCAAAAACTTGATAAGGGTTTCGGTAGCGTGGTTGTGGGAATTTCTTGCGCCCTTCTTCGTGCTTCATACCAGTGACATTGCCGTTATGTCTTTCCATCCAGATGGGGTCAAACTCAGTCGTAGGAAAAGACATCTTTTCGGTGATGATTTTAGCGGTTTCGCGGGCGCGGCTAAGGGGTGAGGAGATGACATAATCAAATTCACGTTTTTCTTCTAGCCAACGCTCGGCGAGTGCGCTCGCTTGTTCTTGTCCGCGTTTGGTGAGGGGGAAGTCGCCTTGCCCTTGAAAGTAGCCTTCGGCGTTGCCTGTAGATTCGCCGTGGCGCAGGAATATAAATTTGTAGATATTATTATTCTTTGACATAGGTAGTATTTTATCAGTTTCTGAAGACTCGGTAAAATTTTGTTTTGGCTAAGGCAATTCGAGAAAACGAAGATAAGTTTTTTCGTAGAAAGGGAGCCTAAAGTCTCCAAATTTTGGCTTTTTGCTAAAAACCCGAAATCGGGAGATTTCGGACTCCAAACTATTACTCCCCCAAAAACTACGGCGCACATCCTAAAATCTCTTGTATATTTTGAACCTTATCTTTCTCTGCAACAACTTCTGCGCGTGCCCATAATTGGCATAGACCATTTTGCAAACGGGGGTCTTTTTTGATGGCAATTTTTGATAACTTTTTGGCTCTTGCGAGATCGCCTATATGCACATAGCCCTCAATAAATGGCAACCATTCAAAGCTGTCAACGGGATAAAATCCTTGTGCTTCGGCTTCATCCCCTAAACGGGCGACTTCTGCCCAATTGCCGCGTTGACGGGCTAACTCTGCTTTTGTTGAGTAATAGCACCACTCATGCGCGGGTTCTTTGCCAAATAATTTTGGAGGAAGGATGGGACTCTCCGCGTCGACCTTGACCCGAGCTGGGTCGGAGAGAAAAATAGCGTCGGTGAGGAAACGACTTTCTTTTTTGTAGAGTTCGGCATTGGCATAGGTTGAATCTAAAACTCGCAAGCATCCGTTTTTGGGAGCGTAAAAAACGATTACCGCCGATGTGTTTCCCTCATATTCTACGGTGCGATAGGGGAGATAAATGCGTGTGTCTGGTTCTAGCGTGGGCAAGACGGTGCCGCCTAATCTTTTCTTCGTGTCAATGAAGGCATAGGGCATTAAATCACCGGCTTTATAATCTGGGGCGTAAATCCAATTAAGGGGAGCCGTGAAAGACTTATCGCTTTCGTAAATCATGGGGAGTTCATGGGTGAGGAGGGTGGTGCCTTCTTCCATTGCGGGAATGCGCCAAGAAAGTTGCCATAGCAAATTGCGCTGTGTTTCCCAATCTCGTCTAAAGAGATTGGCACTTAGGAATTGTTGTCCCAATGCAAGAGCAAGAATTCCGCTTAAGATGACTGTGCGCCATTTTTTATTTTTAATGAGCAATTCGAGTAATCCTGCAACGAGAAAGGCGGTACCTAGCATCATGGGAATGGTCAGACGGTCGTAGTCAGTGCCAATTTTGAGGGGAAAGCCTACCAGCCAAGAAGGAATTCTTCCTAAGATTAACCCCGCAACGCCAATGAGTATTGCTTGAGACGCCCACAAGAATCTCTTTGAACGAGAATCCGTCAACGTCAGGTTTTGCAGGTAGATGATGAGGAGGGAAAATGTCAATATAGCGAGAGCAAGCCCAAGTATCGAGGTCGGTGCGTTTGGTGCATCCTTTATGATTTGGATAAATCGAATCCATATCTGCCAGAGAAATTTGTAGAAAAGTTCCCCAATCTCAGGGATGATTGCTAGAGATAATTTTGTGGAGTTTTGGCTTTCTCCGATGCTATAAGAGCTGTACTCGCCTTTGGTGTAAAAATAGACTAGCCAAAGCACGTTGGTCATCCAGAGTAGAAAATAGGGCAACCAGCGTTTTGCGCTCTCTTTGACGCGCATCCAAAAATCGGATATTTCTTCGCCAACCATGGCGTAGATAAAGAGAAATCGGAGCGGTTCGAGGGTGACAAAATACTCGGTGGGGAAAAGCCCCCAAAATAAAAAGAAGAGGGCGAAGGCGGTATTGCGTTTCGCATGAGCGGGTTGACGAAAGGCTCGTGCCATTAGTCCAAAAGAGAAGATATAAGAAACTAGCGATACCCACTCCTGATTAATATGCGTGAACGCGACCCATTGTTGACTATAGCCCGGAAAGAGAAGAAAAAGGAGGGCAACGCTGAGGGTTTGTAGTGTTTTTTTTGTCCAAATTTCTTTTAGCGACCACCAAAGTGCAAGGACGCTGAGGAAACGCATCAATAATCCGAAAGTTTGCCAAAGAATGGGAATAGGCGGAATTAAACTGGTTGTAAGGGCAAATATGGGGGAGACAAAGGGACGCACAAAACTAAAAGCAGGGAAGAATTCTAATGGACCCAAAAATTCTCCTATCCACGCGAAAGACCAATCATCCCAATAAAACCCGAGCCACGGGATTAAAAGCCCGTAGGCAAGAAAAGTGAGCGTCGCTAGGAAGAAGGGAATGGTTTTTTGTGAGAATTTGAATTTCGGCATTTTTTATCCTTTGGAAAAAGGGTAGAAAGATAGCAGGATTATACAGGGTTTTTGGGGTTTTGCGGTTATTTTTGCCGTAGGGGCGCAGTATACTGCGCCCCTACGGCTGTATGTGCAAGGGCGACCTTTTTTGCTGTACAAGAAGACTGTTTTTTAGCGAGAAGTTTGGCAAAAAGGATTTTTTCCTTTTTATCCAAGTGGATCGCCCCTGAATCAAACAAAAAGACTTCCGAAGTGCTACGTATAAAACTTCGGAAGTCTCTCTTTTT
>CAZAWS010000142.1:0-4207 GCA_964488755.1 uncultured Anaerolineaceae bacterium
GCATAATCAAAATAATCCCCAAAAATCACAAAAGAAGATACAATATATCGAATATGCGTAAAGTTATTTTTGCAATTTTCCTCACCTTCCTGCTCTTAGTGGGCGGATTTCACGCTCGCGCGCAAGAAGCGGCGCGCGCTGAAATTATTAGCATCCATACGGATTCATTTCCCACCATGACCGTGCTTTTAGATGTGTACGGAGAAGATGGTAATTTTCTCTCTGGTCTAAGGGCAGAAAATATCACCGCGCTAGAAGACGGGCTATCCATCCCCATTACAGAATTAAATGAGCAAGTAATAGGGGCGCAAATTGTTGTGGCTATAAATCCCTCTCCCCCAATGGCTACGCAAGACGCACTTGGCGTTTCTCGCTATGCCCAAGCGGTTGATGTATTACGTGTTTGGGCAGAAAACCGCCCCCTTGAGCCACGAGATAAATTAAGCCTAGTCTCTACTGCGGGTCCTCTTCTCGTTAATGCAACCCCCAGCGAATGGCGTAACAGTCTTGTTTCATATCAGCCCGATGCTCGTGCCGCCATTCCCAGTTTACAATCACTATCTTTTGCTTTAGATCTTCTCGAAGCCGAAGCACCTGCTCAACAGGGGATGAAGCGCAGTATCCTTTTTCTCACCTCCCACCTCCCCGACCAAACCACCATTGATGAGCTAGAAAATCTAACCGAACGTGCCAAACTTCTTGACACGCAAGTTAACGTTTGGATGCTTGATTCAAGTGAGTATTTTGCTCATTTTAGTTCAAACGCATTAAAATCAATGGCTTTAGAAAGTGGCGGAGACTACTTCGCCTTTTCGGGTATAGAACCCCTCCCAGACCCTGAAAGCTATTTTTCCCATTTGCGCCACGTTTATACCTTTACTTACCAATCGCAATTGACAACAGGGGGCAACCACCACCTAGCCGCAAATGTGCAATACGAAGAACTCAATATCACCTCACCCGAGGAAACCTTCACGCTCGATATTCAGCCACCCAACGCCTTTCTTCTCTCCCCGCCCGCACAAATTGTGCGCCAAGCCCCAGAAGACGACCCCTATAATACCGAAGCCCTCCTGCCCACCGAGCAAAGCATTGACTTTCTTGTCGAATTCCCAGACGGACACCCACGCGCCCTAAAACGCGTTACCCTTTTTGTTGATGAAGAAATGGTCGCTGAAATCACCTCGCCACCTTTTGAAAGTATTCAATGGGATATTAGCGAATACGCCACCAGCGGCGAACATTCATTAAAAATTGAAGTAGAAGACACACTGGGAATAACGCGGATGAGTTTGGGCGTGCCGCTAACGCTAACCGTCATCCAACCGCCCACCGGCATTCTCGCCTTTTTTGGACGGAACGGATCGCTCTTAACTTTGGGCGTGGTTGCCTTCGCTGGGCTTTTTCTTGCAGTAATCATCTTGGTTGGTGGACGACGCGGCATCCAAAATTTTGTGGCAAAAAGAAAAGCAAAGAAAGCCTCCTACGACCCTGTTACGCAACCCCTCCCCCCTGCAAAGATGGGTAAAGGAAAAAAAGGTTTACTCAAAGGTTGGGTGCGCCGCCCAAAACTCGCGAAAATCTCCGCACATCTAACGCCTCTTGATGAGGAAAAAGAACCTGCTACGGGGAAGCCAATCCCGCTCACAGACGAAGAGATGATATTGGGCGCCGACCCTGTTAAGGTCGCGTTCGTCCTCGATGATCCATCTATCTCCCCAAAACATGCTAAAATCAATCAGAATGAAGAGGGTGAGTTTCTCATCTACGATCAAGATTCAGTTGCCGGTACCTGGGTTAATTATGAAAAAATCAACGGTAAAGGAAAAGTTTTGGCACACGGAGATTTAATCCACTTTGGCATTTTGCCTTATCAATTTGATTTGAAGAAACCGCCTGTTTCACGAGAGCCGATTATTCGAGTTGAGGAAGAAGCATGATGATTCCTGCTGAACGAGCGCACCTTTTTGTTGCCGCCCAAAGCCACAAGGGAATGAAAAAAGGAAAAAATAACGAAGATCGTTACGCGATTTCTTCTTATTTTTTGGGTGCAGATAATTCTACTCCAACCCTTTTTGCCATTATTGCCGATGGCGTTGGCGGTCATTTAGCCGGTGAGGTTGCCGCTGAAATGATCGTAGATTACGTGAGCCAAGCGATTGCCGAAAGCGATGCCCAAGATCCTGTAGTGATAATTAGAAATGCTGTAATTGGGGCAAGCCAAGTTGTGCATAATTTTGGCGAAAAAGATGAAAAGAAAATGGGGATGGGGGCAACTTGCGTTTGTGCATGGATTATTGATGACCGCCTTTATGCTGGTTCAGTGGGAGATTCACGCTTATATCTAATGCGTGGTGCGATAATTCAACAATTGACAACCGACCATACCTGGGTTCAGGAAGCCTTAGATAAAGGGGTGTTAACGCCTGAGCAAGCGCAAGGTCATCCTAATTCGCATGTTATTCGGCAATATGTTGGCGGCAAAAACTTACCAGAAGTTGATTTTAGACTTCGCTTACATACTGACCCTACGAATAAAGATGAGGAAAGCGCGCCCAAGCGGAGTAATCAAGGGCTTCAGTTGCAAACGGGTGATACGCTTCTTTTATGTAGCGATGGCTTAACCGATTTGGTGTGGAATGATGAAATTATAGAAATTGTGCGCGGTGCAAAAAACCTTGATGCGGCGGCAAAAAAACTCATTGACACTGCCAATGAGCGAGGCGGGCATGATAATACAACCATTATTTTGCTTTCTATGCCAGAAGGTGGCAAAGCCCTTGGTAAGAAGCTCTCCCCATGGTGGGTTTTTGGTGGGGTTGTGAGTGCTCTAGTTGCTATTTCTGCGCTAATTGGTTTTATTTGGTATATGATGCAACCACCTGCTACCCCTACAGTTACACCCTCTGAGGCGGCGACCGTTGAAGTTTATAGCACGGCAACTATATCGCCCTTTTATACACCCACACCACTCCCAACTATAGGACCAACTTATACGCCGTGGCCCACGAATGTGCCGTAGTATTTGATTGACGGACAAATTTTAGAGAGTATGGGGCTTTGAGATATTTAAAAAAACAATTTCGATTGTAATTGATTACTCCACCTCTGCTCTAGCCGCTGTCCCCAGCGGCGGGAGCGATGTTTTGAGGGGGGAGTGTGACCAATTACTTTTGATTTGTCATCTCTCCAGTTTGGCAACCATTAGCTAAATTTCATCCTGTTTTTTCCCACGTCATTCCACCATCTTCGGTATGGTATAAACCACTTTCTGCTAATGCCCATCCTTGAAGGATATTTATAAAATCTAGGGAGCGAAGCTCGTCTTCGAGAAGCTGATTGGGTTGGATGGATTCCCAAGTTCTTGCGCCATCAATGGTAAAGAAGAGGGTTTCGCCGCCATCCCAGAGAATAATTTCGGTGGGGGAGATTAGGCTGTATTTTCCACGTTTCTGGATAGTGGAGGTTGCTTGCCAATTTTCACCGCCATCTGTGGTGCGATAAAAGACGGTAGCGGATTCTTCGGCGTATAAATCTATGGGCAATGTGCCTTGTTGATTATCAAAAAAAGTGGGGGCATAAACTCTGGTTTGGGCGTTTTCATAAAGCGGGGGGAGGGCTAAATCTTGATGCGCCCAAGTGAATCCACCGTCTTGGGAACGGTAGAGCCAAACGAATCCGTCTTGGGGTTTTGAACCCGTTACCCAGCCATTTTGCAAATTGATGAAGGAGATGCCGCTTTTCATGCCACCAAGGGGAAGGCTGGCATCGTAGCCCGGTTCGTGCATGAAAACGCGGCTATAGTCTTTGCCGCCATTTTGCGTTGTCCAAATGGCTACACCATTAGAGCCTGCGCCCGCACCTAAATTTTCGAGAACGTAGCCGTTTTGGGCATCTATAAAGCCAATTTCAGCTCCACCAAAGGGCATGTTGTGCCATGTCCAATTTGCGCCGCCATCGGTGGTTTGGTAGAGGACGCTCTGGCTATAATCACTGTCGCTTACGAGCAAAATCCAACCTATTTGAGAATCAAGGAAAACCGAAGAAGCATAGGCGGGATCGCTGAAGGCATTTTCGGGGGTGATATTAAGCCAAGATTCTCCGCCATCTTCTGTGCGCAAAATCATGCCTTCGGCTTGCCCCCATCCATTTTTGGCATCAATCATGTCAAATTGGGTCAACGCGGGGGCGGTGATTGTCTCGAAGG
>CAZAWS010000142.1:4307-5497 GCA_964488755.1 uncultured Anaerolineaceae bacterium
GCGGGGGCGGTGATTGTCTCGAAGGTGGGGACGGCGGTGGATGTTGCCAAGGGCATTTGGGTTTCGGTTGGCAGAGGGGGGGCTTGAGGGGGATTTTCTGAATTCTCAGCTTCTCTCTCTGCAAGTTCTGTTGATGCGGGATGCGCGACATCTTCTGCCGCGGCAGAAGGTGCCGCGTTTTCTGCTGGGGCGGTTTGAGGGGATGCGCAGGCGGTGAGCGTTAATAAGATTGCGAAGAGAAATAATAAGTTTTTTGTGTTTTTTTTCATTTTACTTATTCCACAATCTCCACTTCATCTACAAGATTCGGTACTGAGCAGAGAAAGACAAAAGGCTCATCGCCGATGGTTTCGTAAAAATGCGGTAAGCCCGCGGGGATGAAGAGCACGTCATCTTTGGCAACTTCATAAACCTCATCGCCAAGACCAACACGTCCACGCCCGCCGAGAACGAGTTGTTCATGCTCAACAGTATTTGTGTGCAGGGGCATTGAACCGCCCGCTTGCATCGTAATTCTGCGCATGGCAAAATGGGGGGCTTCTTCGGATGAAATTAGAACTTGTATCGTAGTTTTTACACCAGCTTTGATTTCTGTTGCTTCTACATCTGAAAATTTTCGTACGGGCATAATAATCTCCTTTATATGGCTAAAACGTGAAGTGTGATGAAAAGATTTACGATTTACCTTTTACATCTTCACGAATCACTTCTTCTACTTTCCCTTTTTTTACTTCCCAAATCGTGGCTTGTTCAACAAATTCTTCGGTAAAAAGTGCTAAATCGGTGGTTGTGAGTAGGCTTTGCTCCGTTTTATCTAAATAGCCTAGCAAATCGCGCCTACGTTGCGGGTCTAGTTCTGCCATGACCTCATCGAGCAGGATGAGAGGCCACTCACCAGAGCGATTTTTCATCCAATCTACTTCGGCGAGTTTGAGCGAGAGCAGGGCGGTGCGCATTTGTCCACGCGAGCCATAATCGCCAATATCTATACCGTTGGACAGAAAACGGAGTTCGTCGCGGTGGGGTCCAATGGTGGTCACGCCGCGGGCTATTTCTTCACTGCGCAGGGCTGTTAAACGCCGCGCAAAACCTTCTTTGATGATACCAAGTTCGAGACGCGTGCGGTCTCGTTCCGTATCCATTTTTAAAGCATATTGATTTTGTGGATTTGGAAGTGGATCGTACGCGGG
>CAZAWS010000143.1:0-5456 GCA_964488755.1 uncultured Anaerolineaceae bacterium
CAAAAATCACACAACCTTCATCAAATACGGTTATACTTTACGTCTATGTGAATTCAATATATTTTTCAAGAAAATGTCTCGTAGTAGCGACTAAGGTCGTTACTGCAAAGAATTTTCGAGGAGATTTTTATGAAACAAAACACAGACATTCTCATCATTGGCGGCGGAATTATTGGGGTTTCGGCGGCGTATTATTTGGCTAAAGCTGGCTTAGATGTAACTTTGCTCGAAAAAGGCGAAATTTGCTCAGGCAGTTCTTATGGCAATGCCGGCTTTATTCCGCCCACACATTCAGGCCCAATCCCCGCGGCGGGCGTGCTCACACAAGGCATAAAATGGATGCTTGACCCTAAAAGCCCTTTTTATATTAAGCCACGTTTCGATATTGAACTTATCCGCTGGCTGTGGCGTTTTCAGTCTTATTGCAATAAGGAAGCGGAAGAACGCACTATTCCGCTTTTTTACGATATGCAAACGCGAAGTTTGGCTCTTTTTGAAGAAATTATTGCGCAAGAGAATATCTCTTGTGATTATGTACAAGCAGGTGGATTAACGCTTTATAAAAGCGAGCGCACATTTGCCCGCGCACAAGCAGAAATTGAAACCATGGCAAAATTTGGCATTGACGTAAAATTGCTCGATGGCAATTCAGTACGCAAATTAGAGCCAATGATTAACAACGATGTCGCCGGTGGTATTCTCAACGATGAAGACGCACATCTTAACCCCGCACTATTTGTTGAGGCATTGTCGAAGCAAGCAGAAAAGTATGGGGCACACATTCTTAAGCACACAGAAGTTCTGGGACTGGATAATGTTGAGGGGCGCATCTCAAGCGTCCACACCACGCGCGAATCGTATCATCCTAAAGAAGTCGTTTTGGCGGCTGGCGCATGGTCTACATCCCTCGTTAAAATGCTAAATCTCTCCTTCCCCATGCAATCGGCAAAAGGATATAGTTTGACTATGGAAAACCCTGCGCAATTGCCCACGCTTCCGCTATTTTTAGGTGAATCACAAGTAGCGGTGACACCCATTGGGAAGAGTTTGCGCTTTGCGGGAACTTTGGAATTGGCGGGCTTTGATTTATCGATCAATCAGCGTAGAATTAATGCCATTTTAGAAGCGGCACAGCGTTATTTAGACGGGGTTTCATCCGAAAACGAGCCAAAATTATGGAGTGGATTGCGCCCCGTGCCGCCCGATGGATTGCCTTATATTGGGCGTTCTGAGAGAGTGAAAAACTTGATTGTTGCCACGGGGCACGGCATGTTGGGCGTTTCGATGGGTCCCATAACGGGCAAAGTTGTAGCGCAAATAATTGGTGAAGAAAAACTAGATTTTGATGTATTGCCATTTGCGGTGGAACGGTTTTCACGGTAAAAACCTAAAAGAAGGAGCTGAAAATGGAAATAAAAAATATCAAAGGTGCGCCAGAAGCAATTGGTCCCTATTGCCACGCTGTCAAAACAGGCAATTTAGTCTTTTGCTCTGGACAAACGCCCCTCGACCCCAAAACGATGCAATTAGTTGGCGAAACGATTGAAGAGCAAACCGAGCGCGTTTTGCAAAACATCAACATTGTGCTCAACGGGTTGGGGCTTTCCCTGCAAAACGTGGTTAAAACAACCGTTTTCCTAAAAGATATGGATGATTTTCAGGGCATGAACGCCGTTTATGCAAAAGGTTTTGGCGACCACCGCCCCGCCCGTTCAACGATTGCAATTCGGCAAAATCCACTTGATGCACTGGTCGAAATTGAGTGCATTGCAGAGATTGAAGCATGAGTAGAGTGTTATTATCCAAACTGCCGATGAATGAATTCATCGGCAGTTACGGGAAGTCCGTTTAAACGGACTTGGTATTTCAACATGGGATTTCAATCCCATACTACGATATTTATCAACGGATTTTTCTCCCATAATAGGCAAACTTTTGAGCAAAAATAATGCAAATCGTCAAATAGCACGCGCCGCCGGCACCGTTATGCTTGCCTTTGCCTTCGGGCAAATTGTGGGGCTGGTGCGGCGTATTCTTGTCGCGCAAACTTTCGGCGCAGGGGCAGAGCTAGATGCGTTTATCGCCGCCAACCGCGTATCCGAAACGCTCTTTAATCTGGTTGCAGGCGGCGCGCTGGGATCGGCTTTTATCCCCACATTTACGGGACTGCTGACGAAAGATAAAAAGGATTCTGCGTGGAGATTAGCCAGTGCGATAGGGAACTGGGTCGCGCTCGTTTTGAGCTTGCTTGCCCTTCTAGCCGCTTTTTTTGCGCCCCAAATCGTTCGCTATGCCCTAGCCCCCGGCTTTTCTGCCAACCCCGAACAATTTGACTTAACTGTTACGTTGCTTCGCATTCAACTCTTCTCCGCGGTGCTTTTTGGCATGAGCGGGCTGATAATGGGCATCTTAAACTCGCATCAGGTTTTCTTGATTCCCGCACTAACCCCCTCCATGTATCAATTTGGGATGATTTTTGGCGTTTTAGTGCTTGCACCCTCTATGGGCATTTATGGTTTGGCATGGGGCGTAGTGATCGGAGCATTATGCCATCTTTTATTGCAAATCCCCACCTTAATAAAACTGAATCGCCAAGGCGCGGAGAGTGCGAAGAAAAAACAAGATAAAAGCGCGCCTCCTTATAGTGACGACTTTAGTCGTCCCGCTCGTAGAGCAAAAGGGCTGAAGCCCTTACTACGAGGAAGTAGTGCTTACGCGCTCACTCTCGGATTTGGCGATTCAAACGTATTTGAAGTTTTACGCTTAATGGGACCTCGTCTTTTGGGCGTAGCCGTGGTGCAACTTAATTTTTGGGTCAATATCTGGTTGGCTTCAAAAATGCGCGCTGGCTCAGTAGTGGGAATCGAATATGCTTTTGCCCTGATGTTGATGGCGCAAGTCGCCATCGCCCAATCTATTGCAACAGCGGCAATGCCTACCTTTTCGGCACAATATGCACTGGGAAAATTGGGCGAAGTGAGAAGTTCACTTTCTGCCACAATTCGTGGCGTTTTGCTACTTTCAATCCCCGCTACGGTAGGATTAATTATTCTGCGCGTCCCACTCATCACTATGCTCTATCAGCGCGGGGAATTTGGGGCAAGTGCCACAGAATTGGTCGCATGGGCGTTGCTTTGGTTTGCAATGGGGCTAGTGGGTCATTCAGTGATGGAAATTTTGGCACGCGCGTTTTACTCCCTGCACGATACAAAAACCCCCGTTTTTGTTGGCATCGGCGCAATGACTTTAAATATCGTTTTTAGCATCGCCTTTGCAAAACTTTTCGGAAAAATTGGCTGGATGCCGCACGGTGGTTTAGCACTGGCAAACTCCCTAGCTACCGCGCTGGAGACCATTTTGTTAATGATTTTAATGCGAAAACGATTAAATGGGCTAAATGGAAAAAACATCGCACAGGGATTTTGGCAAGCGTCCCTTTCAGCGTTAGGTATGGGCATCGCACTTCTTTGGTGGCGAGAAAGCCAAGCCGAATCTAGTGCGTGGGTTATCGCCTTGGGTGGTCTAGTCATTGGGGGAATCGTTTATCTTTTGGGAGTGTGGATTTTAAAAGTGAGAGAAGTTCAAGATATTTTTGCCTTTGTTCAGAGAAAAGTGAAACACAAAGCGTAAAAATTGTGTAAGCGTTCAGGGGGCTTAAAATAGAACGCGGATTTTACGGATCAGGCAGATTTTCGCGGATTTTAAAAACTTTTTTTGTACAAAGATGACGAAAACGTATGAGTTTTCTGAAAAAATATAGCAAAAGCATTAAAAATTCGCGTCATTCGCTCATTCGCGTATAGCGTAGCGGCATTTGCGTTGAAAGATTAAGGCATAATTTAATATGGCTGAACGCTTACGAAATTGTATCGCCCTGAATATAATAGATTGGATGACTGCGCCCGCGTTTTTAAATAGTAAATTTTCACGCGTGAATTTGGGCTTGGTCGCCGTACCCAAACGTGACCGGTGATAATAGTGTAGCCTACCCAGATGAGGCTAACGCCTAAGGTAAGATTTTATTTGCTGGGCAATATGTGCCTGCCCTCGGATGCGCAATATCCCCCAAAAAAGATGTAGGGGATATAAAATTCTTTTCCATGAGAGGGCTTCATCTGGAGATAAGCCAAAGTAGAGACGTAACCACCATGCGGAAGGACGAAAGGCTTTAGGCGCATTTTGCAAATGTTCTGTTTCGCTTTGGGAGGGGATTACTGAGAAGGGCCAGCCCTGCGACAGGGTTCTTTTTCGGGATAATGTTGACGAAGCAGTAAGCAAGCCTTTTTCACGTTTGGGCACGCCCTCGATGGGCATTAGGCGGTCGATGACTTTTAGGGCATTATAGATTTTGAGCGGGAGAATCTCCCAATCAATTTCATCGGCATAGCGTTCAACGAGGCTAATCATATCGGCAATCCAGATTAAGCGGAAAGGCTGAATGGAGGCATCTATCATGTGATGATAGGTATGTGCCAGCATATTTTCATAACTTAAAGCAGACGCAGGGATGCCTTCCAGTTCAAAGGAGAGTGCGCTTGGATAGAGGGCCTCAAAGCCAGTGTGGGGCGTTAGGGCGCGAGTGAGATTGTGATGAAGTTCGATGTAGATATCCACGCCGTCTATTCTGCGCTGAACGGCGGGCAGATGATGATGGTCGGAGGGGGTGTCGTGTGATTCCATAATGCGATACCCCAGTTTGAGCAATAGGGTTTGTCCCTGTTGGGTATCTTTTTTGCTGAGAAGCAGATCAATATCGCTCATTGGGCGCAGTCTGGGATTGGGATAGACGAGATGTGCGACCGCCATACCTTTGAGCACGAGAACCTGAATATCGGCAGATTGAAAACTTTGCAGAATTTCAACCAGCGCACGCGTGCGGATTTGATTGGCGTGGTTATGACGCAGATAATGCGCTTTTAGGTCATTTTCAGCAGTTTCGGGGAAATTGATTTTGGCGGTTTTTAGATGCTCGTAAACCAGCGGCGCAATGCCGTGCAGTTCGGCTAGACGCGGCAAGTCATCCCAAGAGGACAATTGCTCGGCGGCTTCTCTGAGACGGTCATAATGAGCCGAGTTTCCTTGCGCTCTGGCGCAGAGGGTGAGGAGATTGTAGAGTTCGGGGAGATTTTTCATTGGGAGAAAAGGATAGAACGCGGATGACGCAGATTTAGCGGATTTGCGCGGATTTTAAAAACCTTTTTTGTTTTTAAATCTGCGAAAATCCGCCTAATCCGCGCTATCCGCGTTCTATTAAAGTTCCTCAAGAATAGCACGCGCAACTCTTTTTGCTTCACCGCGTTTACTGGCGATGGTTTTTGCGTTTAGGGCAACTTTTTTGAGAATGGGCATCGAAAAAGCGGGATCACCTTGCGCGGCGACTGTGTTATTCATCATGGCGAGCATAGATTGGGAGGGCGTTAAAATTTCGGGTTGCCAACGAGCGTAGCGTTGATATT
>CAZAWS010000144.1:0-5417 GCA_964488755.1 uncultured Anaerolineaceae bacterium
ACAACCTCTTCTGTTGGTGGATAGCAAATTTGAAAAGTTTTGTTTTTATTTGTCGATGCGACATCATCTAGCGCACCGTAAGTCTCTGCAAGAATGTATTGCGCATAGGCACCGCAGGCATCGTTGCGCAGGAGAAAAAGATCGTCTCCATAACGCATGAGTGCAAAGTGATAGCGTTCGCCTGCCGTCATCCTTGATGCACTATTCCAGATACTTGGGGCATAAGCGGCGAGTTGACCAAAATAATTGACTGCTTGCTCCCAGTTGATTTCCCAAAAAGATGCGCCAATAATATAAAGGCGTGCGGCTTCTCGGGAATTATTTGCGATGCTATCGAGGGGACCAAAACGCTCTGCTAAGGTTAAATAATAGATGCCGCCTTCAAGGTCGCCTTCTTTGGTGATTTTGTCGTAACCGTTATAACGCAAGGCAAAATAATACATGCCATCTACTTTGGCGGTTTCGTAATTGGGGTCATCTTTACGCAGCTGATCCAGTGCGGCAAGTGCGTTTGTCCAATCTCCCGCGTTAATCAGTTGTTGGGCATTGGCAAAAATAGCTTCTGTGCCTCGTAAATCGGGGGTCGCGGTGACTGTGGGGGGAAGGGTTGGCACGGGGGTGGCAGTTTGGTTCATGCCCAAAATCGCCTGTGCCATCCCCTCTGCCGCACCGGGATAATTGGCATTATTTTGCACAATATATTCAAAGTGCTGGCGTGCGTGGTCGTAGCGTTTCTCTGCTAAGGCAATTGCACCGAGCTGAAACTGCTCGTCCATCTTCCCCGAGACCATCGTTGCTTCGGCATCGGTGCGAGTTTTGATTCCTGAGTTATATCCGCCCCAAATGCCTAAGGCAATGATGAGAATGATGCCAAGCAAGGTGAGTAGGAAAATCTTTTTGCGAGATTTTTTCTTTGGTTTAGTAGGTTGTGTTTCTTCTATAGTTTCAGACATAGGGCGTATTATACACGGTTTTGCTAAATTACATTTTCTTTCTTTTTCTTTTATTAATGTCGTTTTCGTTGTTTCTTTTTTGCTTTTCGTTCACGTTTTTCTTCTCTTTCTTTGATAAGCCTTTCTCTTTCTTTCATATTTTCATCGGGAATAGTGGGTAGATTTTTGAATATATCTGGGTTTTCTTTTAGAATATCTTCGTTATATTGATGGAAAAATTTCCCCATCTCTTCTTCATTGGTCATATCAAATCCTGCATCCATTCCTTGCGTGAGTATTGATTTAGTCATGCCAAACCTAGATGAATCGTTGATGATATTTACATAGTCTTCAGGTTTTATTTTTTTCAAATCTCTCAATATAGCATTAGCATTTTTAAGTTTATATTCTCGTTTAAGATATGTCCAAAAGGCTATCATTTCAGGAATTGCGTCTAAAGCCTCGTCAGAGGACGCTAGTGCTATTTTTTTAGGAAATATAGAGTTCAATAATTCGTCCATATCATAACGGCTCATGTGAGGAATAGTTGTACCTATATAGCGGTCTCCAAAATAAATTATTTGCTCTGCCCAGTAACCAAATGTTTCCGAAGGATGAAGTTTTTTTGCTTCTGGAGATTTTGCAAATAATTCAACCAGCGTATTTTGATACTCGTATAGAGCATCTTCTTTTTCTGTGGTGTAGTCTTCAAGTTTATCAAGTGCATGAATATCGAAAGGCATTTTTTCCTCTACTTAAATAGTTTTTCAATAGTTTTCATAGGAATAAACATTCTTGTCGTATCTTTTTGGCTGTATAAAATTTGAAAGCCATATTTGGCATAAAAATCTTCTACATTTTTATTGAGGCAGTCAACAATTATGGCATACGCACTTATGTGGGTATTTATTTTCCATAAAAAATTGAGTGCATTAATAAGGGTTACTTTACCTAAACCTTGCTTTTGGTACTTTTGATGAACGGCTAATTGTGCCAGTAAAAATACAGGAATGGGATATTGGGGCAATTTTTTTGCGAGCTTTATGGGGAGAGAATTTCTTTTTATTGCGCTTGGGGCAACAGTGTAGAAAGAGACGATTGGGTATTTTCTGTTTTCAAGTGGTTGGTGGGCAGGCAAGACCATCGTTTTGCTAACCCCAGCTTTTTTATGTCTTAGAGCTTGTGTTTTTATGAAAGAATTTAACGATTCTTCTCCGCAGTCAAAGGATACTCTATCGTGGACTTTTTTATTAAGTTCAACAAAATTTTGGTTGTAACTCATTCAAAACCTTGCTCTTTTGTATAAGCGACAGCAGAAATTAAGGCTTCATTTGGGGGGGCTACATCTTCACAAGCACTTATAAAACGATCAAAAATATCGTTTTCAACAGTCACACTTTCATATTCGTTGATGGTTTTTGTGGCATTTTCTTCTATTAAGCTAATAACATATTCTGTAAGACTTTTTAATCCAAGCAGAGCAGATGCTTTTTCTGCTTTAGCTTTGGTTTCTGCATTTAGCCTCATATCGAATCGAGTAGTTGCCATATTTTTTCTCCATTTTTTATTTAATCGCTAGATAAAAATATATCGTTAACATCAAAGAATGTCAATGCGTACGGACGCTTTCTGTACACATTGACTGCTAGAGATTAAATAAAAGGCGCGTTTCTTTCCAGACAATGGGCAATATAATAGCAGTGCCGACCAGCATCCCTATAATGGCGGTAATTACTGCCCCGCCAGGAAGATAGAGGGCGACTGCGTAAGCGAACGCGCCGCCGATTATTGCCGCGGCTAACCCGCGTAAGAGGGATGAAAAACCCGTGACGCGCGTGGGTAATCTGCGGTTCATTATGGATAGCATGACGAGGGCTTCAACAGTGACCGCCAACTCTGCCAACGCCAGCCCCGCCGAACTTAGGTGGGGGAAGTATTTTAGAATAAGAATTCCTGCTGTAATATATAGCCCAAAACGTAAGAAAATGGTGAAAAGGGGGACTAGGGCTTCTTTGCGTGCGTAGAATCCGCGTGAAAAAATTTCTTGGACGGCGTATCCCGCCAAGGTGAGCAGGTAGGCGCGCGTTGTCCACGTGAGCAGGGCGGTGCCATCCACGTCAAAGCCGAAGACCACGCGTACCAACGGAAGCAAGCCAGCGGACAAGATCGCCGCGGCGGGGAGGGTTAGGGCAATCAAGACGCGGATAGCACGCTCGATTATGTCACGGAAGGCTGTCCAATTATCCGTAGCCGCATATTCCGATAAAGTAGGCAAAATGGCGGTGGCTATGGCTGTGCCTAATAAGGTGGCGGGCACTTGCATAATCATCCACCCGTAGGTGAGCGCAGTGACTGCGCCGACTTCGTCTAAGCGTGAGGCAAAATTATCACGGGCGATAAAGACCAGTTGAATCCCAAACATGGTCACGAGGCGGGGACCCATAATTTTGAGTGCCTGAATCACGCCTTCGTCTTTGATGGTGAGTGAGGGCGACCAGTGGAATTTATATTTAATGAGTCCTGGAATTTGAATGCCAAGATGCAAAATTGCGCCCAGAATTACGCCATAGACCAAGCCGTATACGCCTAATCCCAACGCGGGGAGCGTGATGCCGCCGATGCTATAAGGCTCTGTGGGTGAGAAAACCAGTGCCCCGAAAATTTGCCCGATATTATAGAGCATGGGTGCCATTGCGGGGAGCAAAAAATATTGGTTGGCTTGTAACGCGCCCATCACCAACCCGCTGATCGAGAAAATGGCTGTGGCAATGAGATTGAGGCGCATGAGGGTGATGATGGTGTTTTGTTCTTCTACCCCAAAGCCGGGGGCAATGCCAATTTCGGCGCGCACTATTTGCTCGGCAAAAATAGCAATTAATATAGAAAAGGTGATGGTGACTAGAAAAGCTAAATTAGCGATACGAGAAAAAAGTTTCCATGCCGCGGGTCTTCCACGCGTTGTCAGATAATCGCTGAGAACGGGAATCAATGCCATAGACATTGCCCCGCCAGAAATGAGCGCAAAGAGCATATCGGGCAGGTTGTTGGCTACGTTGAATGCGTCTAGCTCAAAGCTGAGGTTAAATTGCCGCGCAATGATGATAGAGCGCAGAAAAGCCAGCCCTTTATCTATGGCAAAAAATCCACCGATTAATAAGGATGTGCGGGTGAGGAAAGAAAGTTTTTTCATGGGGCGGGTTTAAGGTTGAAGGTTGGAAAGTTGAAGGTTTGAAAACTTTAAACCTTCAACTTTGAACCTTGAACCCTTTTTAAACGTCGTCTGCGGCTTGGATATTTTCTGCGCCGGGCAATGTGTCTATCAACGCGATAGGTTTATGGATGAGTTGAGGAATACAGCGTGGGCAGATAAAAAGTTTCTTTTCTTGGTAGTGCAAGTCAAGCAAGGGAATTTCTTTTTCAGTTAATTTACAGTTGAAACAGGTTTTCATTTTTTCTCCGATAATAGTGGCGCGACATTTATGTCGCATTTTCTAGGGCGACATAAATGTCGCGTTACGATGGCGCAGATTGTACCTTATTCCAACTTGTACTTAGAGCGTCCCTTTATACATCCCGCCATCCACGGTGAGCATTACGCCAGTGATATAGGATGCGGCAGGCGAGAGCAAAAATACAGCGGGATTAGCAAACTCTTGCGGCTCTGCCATGCGACCCAGTGGACATTCTTCCATTTGCTTGGATAATTCTTCCGAGACGCTCGTGTTTTGGGCTTGGGCGCGTGCCCCCATCAACTCCGTGACCCGTTCCGTTTTTGTCCAGCCCGGCAAAATGGAATTGAAGCGGATGCCCTCATGCCCCAGTTCGAGCGCGAGCGTTTTCGTTAATCCCACCGTTGCGGCACGGATGCTATTGGATAGCACCAAATTCGGGATAGGTTGTTTTACCGAATACGATGTAATTGTGAGCACACTCGCCGAATCTGATTCACGTAAATAGGGCAATGCGGCTTTAATCAAACGCACATGGCTCATTAACGATAAATCAATTCCCTTTGCCCAATCATCTTCGCTAAAAGACTCAAATCCGCCGGGGGGAGGTCCGCCTGCGTTGGTGACGAGCAAATCTAAGCCGCCGAGGGCAGAAACTGCCTTCGCGATTAAATCGGCGGGGGCGGCGGCATCACCAATATCAGCGGGGAGGGCGACTACGGGAATATCCTGTGCATCGGCAATTTTCTTCGCCGAAGCTGAGAGCGTTTCTGCATTTCTACCGTTGATCGCAACGCGAACGTCCTCCTCAGCCAGCGTATTGGCGACTGCGTAGCCCAGTCCGCGTGAAGCACCGGTGACGAGGGCGCGTTTTCCTTTTAATTTTAAATCCATTATTTCTCCTAGGGCAAGATAAATCTTGCGTTACATTACTTTTTCTTCGCCGCTTCCTTCTGCCTGCGTTTCTCTTCCTGTTTTCTACGCCGATTTTCTTCCATCTTTTCGCGTGCACGTTGTTTTTCGATTCTTGCCCAGT
>CAZAWS010000145.1:0-5342 GCA_964488755.1 uncultured Anaerolineaceae bacterium
GCAGCGAAAGGTCAGGCGTTGTCCTGAGTTTATCGAAGGGGTGAGGGCGGGGTGTGGTTTTCCCACGAGAAGTTGGCATACTCTGATTCTATTTTCATTGATTGTACTCTATCTTGATATGCTATACTTTTAGTAATGTCTAAAGACCAAAATCGTTCCCTACTAGAACTGCTCTATCATGTTAGCCGAGAAGTTGCCACAGCCCTCGATTTACGAACTGTGTTGCAGCGTGTTCTTTACGCGGCACTTGATAATGTGGGCGGGGAGCGAGGCAGTATTGTGGTGATGGACGATCACGGCAAGCCGCTTGATTCGATTATTGTGCATGGTCGCCGAATTCAGGGGGGAACTACCCGACAACTTCGTATAACCGTTGAGCGTGGTTTGGCGGGGTGGGTGGTGCGAAACAAGAAGCCTGCGCTGGTCCCTGATACAAGCCGTGATAAACGTTGGTTGCACCGTCCCGATGATGCGACAAAAGAAAGTGGAGCGAAATCTGCGCTTTGTGTCCCATTGATGGCGCGTGAGAAAATTGTGGGGGTCTTGACGCTTGTGCACCCTGTTTCCAATACTTTTAATCGCAAACATCTTGAGTTGATGCAAGCCATTGCAGACCAAACGGGCGTTGCCATTTTAAACGCGCGTTTATATACAGAGAGTCAGCGTCAGGCACGGGTGATGACGGCATTGGCAGAGGGGGCGGCAACGATTAACGCCTCTCTAGAAATAGAAGATGTTTTTCAGCGGATTTTAAACCAGACGATACAGGCATTAAGAGTAGAGACAGTTGCGCTGGCATTAGAAGACCCCGATAGCGGCGATTTTCTTTTTCGTGCCGCAACAGGTGCTCAAGCAGGGAGTATTTTAGGTAAGCGTGTATCTAAAGGCGAAGGAATAATTGCAAAAGTAGTGAGTGATAGACGCGGTGTTATAATTCCTGCATTGAAAGACAATAATCCTTTTGCAAAACCTCGGCTTTTTGATGGCATTCGCTCACAAGGATTTGCTATGGCACCTATTCAGGCGTATGGCAAAATTATTGGTGTAATTCAAGCAACAAATCCCATTGCAGGAGAATTTGACCCAGATGCTCTATTGGTAATGACGGGGATAGGTAGCTTAGCGGGGACAACCATCCAAAATGCACGTTATTTTGAAGAAGCCGCAAAAGCTCGCTTACGTTATTATGAACTATTTCACAATAGCGTTGAACCTATCTTAATCACAGATTGGGATGGGAAAGTATTAGAAGCCAATCGGCAAGTATTATCTTTAAGTAAATATCACGCACAAAGCATCCGAGAGATGAGAATAGAAGAGATCCACACGATAAGCTGGGATGATGTTGGTGAAGATTTTGATTATTTACGTTATGACCCAAGCAGTAGTTATGAAGCTAATTTTCACACCAAAGAGGGCAATGAGATTCCGGTAGAAGTTCATGTACGTAGCGTTTATTTTGGCAAAGAAGAAGCACTTCAGTGGACATTCCTTGATATCAGTGAGCGCAAAGCCCTAGATGCCCTTCGTAATGATATGGCATCTATGATATATCACGATTTACGCTCACCTCTAGCAAATGTTATCTCTAGCTTAGATATTTTAGATAGTTTGCTAGAAGAAAAAGATGAGGCGGTAGAATCTGTATTAACAATTGCAAGTAATGCCACAGGGCGCATGAGACGCCTTATCTCCTCACTCTTAGATATTAATCGACTTGAGGCGGGGCATGAAATTGTTACCCAAGAAGGGGCTTCTCCCAGCAAGTTGATTCATGAGGCATTTGAAGCAGTCATGCCTGCTATCGAATCGCGCCATCAAAAAATACAGATAAATATCCCTGAAAACCTTCCAAATATCTGGATAGATAGCGATATGATTACCCGTGTACTCATCAACTTATTAGAAAATGCCTCTAAATTTACCCCTGAGGCGGGCAATATCGAAATGGGTGCTAAGGCAAATGGTGACTGGGTAGAACTATGGGTAATAGATGATGGTATCGGTATCTCCGCTGAAAAGCGTGCGGCTGTTTTTCAGAAGTTTACTCGTGGCAATACCAAAGCTTCTGGCTTTGGTATTGGTCTTGCTTTTTGTCGTTTAGCCGTCGATAAACATGGCGGGAGAATCTGGGTTGACGAGAAGCACGATAAAGGCACACGCTTTAATATTAATCTGCCTATTGATAAAAATAGTAGTAAGCGTTCAGACCTCAGACTTTAGACATCAGATTTGCCGAAAATAACTAGATTTTGAAGCCTTTATGGCAGTTGTTCAAAATTTTGGCGGTTAAATGGGTAGTGCGACTGTATTTTGTTTGGAAAACACCTTGTCAAAGGTCAGATGGGAGCATTTTTCGCCAGTTTGAAAAAAGCTTAAGTCTGAGTCCTTATGCCTGAACGCTTACAAATAACAAAGAAGGAAATCAACATGCAATCACTTAAAGAAAATGTTCATATTGAAGACAAATACGCCGGCGTAACATTAGGCGCAATCAACCTCCCACGCGGCATGATATATATAGATGCGCCCCTAATTCCCGAAGACGCGCGTTCGTGGCGTGCAGACCTTTTAAGCCTTGAAAGCGGCAAGAAACGTTTGCTTGTCAACCTTGATACCAATGTGGACAGAATTATAGGCGCGCGTGCGATGGACACCAAAGTTCTGGCACATGAAAACCTTGCAGTGTTTTTCGATAACCGTTCAGGCACATTTAAAGCACAGGGACACCAAACAGGCGGAGAATGGGAAAACATCTCCGTTCTTAGCAATATCCGCTGGGCACCGCCACAAATCACGTTTACAAAAAGAACAACTCTCTATTGGGGTGAAACGCCGCTTGTTTTTGAGCATCACCCCGGCGCAGATATTGGCGCAATTTGGGTCATTCTCCCCGAAGAAAAAATCGTCTTTGTTGGTGACACAATTGTCAAAAACCAGCCTCCCTTCTTTGCCAATGCCAACCTGCCGCAATGGCTCGAAGACCTCAACCTCCTTGCGAGTGAAGAATATAAAGGCTACACCATCGTCAGTGGGCGTGGCGGCGTTTGCGCCTCAAGCACCCTCGAAAAACAACACCAACTCATTGAAAACGCGCATAAAAAACTTGCTGAGCTATTAGCAAGAAAAGCAGAAGTTGAAGAGACCGAAAGCCTAATCGCTGAACTCCTCTCCTCCTTACGTTTCCCTATTTCAAGCGAAGAAGTCTACGCCCAACGCTTACGCTATGGCTTAAAAGAATACTACCTTCGCAACCTTACTCTTGAAGAAGGAGAAAAAAAATAAATACCTCATATAGCCCTGCCTTAGAACGAACGCGTGGCACAAAAAACGAATCGCTTCACTACGCATCTGCTGCTATTGTTGATTCGTCTGGCACACTACTTGCTTGGATTGGGAATCCTCAACTGGATACCTTTCTCCGATCATCTGCTAAACCCTTTCAGGGGATGCCGCTAATTGAACAGGGCTACGCGCGTGATTTGGGCTTGGTGCCGCGAGAAATAGCACAACTCTGCGCCTCACATACTGGCACCGACATGCACGTAGATGCAGTACGCGGCATTCAAGCTAAAGCGGGCATAGAAGAGCATCATCTACAATGTGGCGTACACCCACCTATAGATGAAGAAACTAGGAATAGGTTAATTGTGCAGGGGGAAAGTCCTACCCCCATTCGGCATAATTGCTCTGGCAAACATAGCGCAATGCTCGCTTTTGCAAAAGCGCGCAACTTGCCCCTCGATAATTATCTCTCGCCCACACACCCCATCCAAAAAGATATACTTCAAACCATCTCTGAGATGTGTCTCATTCCCTTAGAAAAAATAGGTCTCGGCACAGATGGATGCTCTGCCCCAAATTTCTCTATGCCCCTTTTCAACGCCGCACAGGGATTTGCGCGTCTTTGTGCCCCACACGACCTAGAGAAAAAGCGCGCAAAAGCCTGCGAAACAATCACCTCAGCGATGATGGCTCATCCTGAAATGGTGAGCGGATTTGGCAGATTTGACACACGCCTTATGCAGGTTGGGCGTGGCAAGTTGATTGCCAAAGGGGGCGCAGAAGGGTATCAGGCAGTGGGGATATTGCCAAACGCCAGCAGTATGCTTAATTTAACGAAAGCAAGCCCAAAGGGAGTCGGCATCGCCCTTAAAGTGTCCGATGGCGACCCAAGTGAAAAAGTCCGCGCCGCGATCATGTTAGAAATCCTGCGTCAGCTCGGCATCCTAAATGAATCTGAATTAGCAGAATTGGCGGAATTTGGACCTGTAAATCCTATTTATAATTGGCGAAAAATAAAAGTGGGAGAAAGTAGACCTGTTTTTGAATTGAGAAAAGCATGAAAAAAAAAGCCCTAGAAACGCATAAACGATTATTGGAAGAATTTGGCGAACCTATTTGGCGAAATCCCCTCCCCGCGATTGATGAATTGGTTTCAACTTTTCTCTCGCAAAATACCAATGATATAAACCGAGACCGTGCCTTTGACTCGCTGCGTGCCAAATTCCCCACTTGGGAAGAAGTACGCGATGCGCCAACTGACGAAGTCATTGAAGCCGTGCGGATCGCGGGGTTGGCAAATCAGAAGGGACCCAATATCCAAAATGCCTTGCGTCAAATTAGTGAAGAACGGGGTGAATTAGATTTAGCTTTTCTTAAAGAAATGCCCGTTGAAGAAGCGCGTGCTTGGTTAGTAAAATTTAAGGGCGTAGGACCCAAAACCGCCGCCATTGTTTTGCTCTTCTCGCTGGGGATGCCCGCTTTCCCTGTAGACACGCACGTTTATCGTATTACAGGTAGGGTTGGTTTGCGTCCCGAGAAAATATCAGTAGAAAAAGCACACCCTTTTCTTGAAGGGGTTTTTCCGCCTGAAACTTATTACGCGACACATCTAAATATCATCCGCTTAGGGCGTGAGATTTGTAAGGCGCGCAAGCCAAATTGTGCCGTGTGTCCGCTTTTAGAGATTTGCGATTATGCGAAGGCGCAAAATAATTGAAAAGTTTTTTCGAGTCGCAAAATTTTTCTCGTTTGGACTTCAATTTTATGCTACAGTGGGGAAGTGGGTTTTCATATTTCGTTGAAGAAGGTGATTTACATGATAGACCAAAAGTTTGAAAAAGGGCAGGGACTGGTAGAGTATGCTCTTATCATTGTTCTAATTGCTGTTGTTGTTATAACCGCTGTGGTTGTTTTCGGTGCTACCTTAATAGCACTTTCTTAGATATTAATACGGAAATAAACGACATAAGCTATATTATGCAAATAACCTAATAATATCGTGTGTATTGACGTAAACTTAAAGAGTTGTTGGTTAATTTTACGCCGCCCCCTCTGCC
>CAZAWS010000146.1:0-5338 GCA_964488755.1 uncultured Anaerolineaceae bacterium
TGAGGTCTTATGTCTGAACGCTTACGAATCTAGCTACACCTTAATTTTAAAATTCCAACCAATTTTCTCACGCAAAGCCGCAAAGGCGCAAAATTTTTAAGCTTTTCTCTCAGCGACTTTGCGTGAACCTTTTGTTCGTTTTCCCCAAAGTGATGTGTGGTCAGGAGAAAAATTATGATTCCGATTAATGATACTGAGCCGAGTCGTTATAGCGTTTTTCCTGTAATGACTTTCGCAATCATACTGGTCAATACGATGATTCTTGTCCTTTTTCCGCCTTATAAATTTGGGTGGGCATATCGTTTTGTCGCCCTTGTGCCGGCAATGATTTTTGAACGCGTCGGGGGCGGTTTTTTAACGGGGATAACCTCTATGTTTTTGCATGGTGGCGTTTTTCATCTTTTTGGGAATATGTTTGCACTTTGGGTCTTTGGCAGACGCGTAGAAGATGCTTGTGGCTCATGGCGTTTCCTGCTTTTTTATCTTTTGGCTGGTTTTGGTTCAAATATAATCTATGTTTTAGTCAACGCTCACTCAGATGTTCCCGTTGTGGGAGCCAGTGGCGCACTTTTTGGCGTGATGGGTGCGTATCTTATTTTATACCCTCGTGGTCGTATTCGTACCTTAATCTTTTTTAGCCTTATTCCTACCTGGCCTAAAATCCGTGCTTTTTGGGTGATACTCTATTTTTTGGCGATGCAACTCGTTCCCGCAATGGATATTTTGCTCAATGGCGCAAACGATCAGTATAATGTCGCTTATTGGGGGCATTTGGGCGGATTTTTCACATCACTCACCATTTTGCTTTTTTTGCGCCCCCAAGCCTTTGCACGTTATTGGAGCGATACAAAAGTTTAAAAAAATAGGATGAAGGAATTAGCGACGCGCGTGACCCAAACTTGCGTGCCCGTAAAGAGCGTTTTCTTCTGAAACTGGCACATTCTTATTTTTCTAACGCCTCTCTTTTGCGCAAAAGGTGTTCTATCTTGATGAACTCTAGGGCAGTTACACTGTCCTTTTTTTATAGGAGAAAATATGCGAAAACGAGTTGTAATCACGGGGTTGGGCGCGATTAGCCCGCTTGGTTTAAATGTAGAAGATACTTGGCGGGCGTTGCTTGCTGGAAAATCGGGCGTAGATTTTATTACCCATTTTGATGCCAGTGAAGATAAAACAAAAATCGCCGCAGAAGTCAAAGGATTTGATGCCAATGCAGTTTTAGGGCGCAAAGCGGCGCGGCGGATGGATCGTTATGTGCAGTTTGCCGTGGCGACTTCTGCACAAGCCATAGAAGATTCGGGCTTAAATTTAGAAGAAGAAAATAAAGATAGGATAGGCGTATTAATTGGCACTGGCATTGGCGGGTTGGGAACGCTGATGGAAGAAGCAGAGGTGCTGAGGACGCGCGGCGCATCGCGCGTGAACCCTTTCTTGATCCCCAAAATGTTGGCAGATTCCGGTCCCGGACAGGTTGCCATCAAATTTGGCTTGCGTGGACCCAATATGTCGATAGTTACAGCCTGTGCAACAGGCTCAAATGCAATCGGTGAAGCTGTAGAAATGATTCGCCATGGTCGTGCCGATGTAATGGTAGCAGGTGGTGGTGAAGCTTGTATCCTTCGCCTTGCCATGGCGGGGATGTCGTCTATTGGCGCACTTTCTACACGGAATGATGCCCCAGAGAAAGCCTCACGTCCATTCGATAAGAACCGAGATGGATTCGTGATGGGGGAAGGGGCTGGTATTTTGGTCTTAGAAACATTAGAGCACGCCCAAGCACGCGGCGCAAATATCTTGGCAGAAGTTACGGGATATGGAACAAGTGACGATGCTTTTCACATCTCAGCCCCCGCAGAAGGTGGTGAAGGCGCGGCGTTGTGTATGCAACTGGCTTTAGATGACGCAGGTTTAACGGTAGATGATGTGGGCTATATCAACGCTCACGGAACGAGCACCCCACTCAACGACAAGGGCGAAACGGCGGCAATCAAGCTGGTTTTTGGCGGGCGCGCTTATCAAATCCCCATTTCTTCAACAAAATCTATGACAGGTCATCTTTTGGGCGCATCTGGCGCATTAGAAGCAGTATTTTCTGTCAGAGCTTTGCAAGAGGGCATTATCCCGCCGACTATTAATTATGAAACCCCTGACCCTGAGTGCGATTTAGATTATGTGCCGAACCAAGCCCGCAAAGTGGACTTTGATCACGTGCTCTCAAACTCCATTGGTTTTGGCGGGCATAATGCAACATTGATTATTAGCAGATTTAAGGAATAAAAATGACTTACGCACATATTACTGGCTGGGGGAAGGCACTCCCAGAGAGAGTTTTGACGAATGATGAAATCAGCAAGTTGGTAGACACCAATGATGAGTGGATTCGCTCTCGCACAGGTATTCGCGAGAGAAGAATTGCGGCAGACGAAGAAAGTTCGGCAACGTTGGCAGTAGATGCTAGTTTGCGCGCCTTAGATGTAGCAAATTTAAACGCATTTGACTTAGATTTAGTGATTGTTGCTTCTTCTTCACCTGAGCACATTTTCCCTGCAACCGCTTCTATTGTACAAGACAAAATTGGGGCGATTAATGCAGGTGCATTTGATATGTTGGCAGCTTGTACGGGGTTTATTTTTGCGGTCAATATGGCGGCACAAGCTATTAAAAGTGGCTCAATGAAAAGTGTTCTTGTGGTAGGCGCAGAAACGCTCTCCCGGTTTGTAGACTGGACAGATAGAAATACCTGTATTCTTTTTGGCGATGGTGCTGGTGCCTTTGTCTTGCAAGCGAGCGAAGAACCGGGCGGCGTGCTTTCGGGCGTTATGCACTCTGATGGCTCTGGCGCCGATTTATTGTCTATCCCTGCAGGTGGAAGCAAATATCCGGCAAGTGAAATAACATTAGCCGAAGGTGGTCATTATATACAAATGGAAGGAAAAGGGGTTTTTAAATTCGCCACGCGTGTTATGGCGAGTGCAACCAAAGAAGCCTTAGAAAAATCGGGCTTAGAGGCAGAGGATTTATCTTTGGTGATTCCGCATCAGGCAAATACTCGTATTATCGAAGCCGCGGCGCGTGGATTGAAATTGCCTATGGATAAATTTATGGTTAATCTTGATAAGTATGGCAATACGTCGACCGCCTCAGTGCCTATTGCTACAGTGGAAGCTGTAGAAAATGGGCGGTTGAATAGAGGAGATAAAGTAGCCTTTGTTGCTTTTGGCGGCGGCTTGAGTTGGGGTGCTTTGACCGCTGAATGGACAGGTCCCTATCCTATTGAGCGAAAAGTACCTCAAAAAAGGTATTTGTTCTTGGCAAAGGTACGCTCTATCTTGTTGCGTGCTCTTCGAGTCGTTGAAGGTATGCTTTGGGGACATTACGGACGGAGATAGATTTTGTAGTAAAATTGATGCGAATTATAAAAAGAGTGTAATTGGGTTCCTCCCCCCTGCTCTAGCCGCTGTCTCCAGCGGCGGGAGCGATATTTTTTTGGGGGGATGTGACCAATTACAAAAGAGTAGTTTAGGAGTGTACTTGTAATGAAACCTGGAATTTGGGAATTGGTTATTGTTTTAGTGATTGTCTTACTTCTTTTCGGTCCTGGTCGGCTTAGTAAAATTGCTGGCGAGTTAGGCTCTGGAATTCGCAACTTTCGCGAAGGGATGAGCGGTGAGATGGAAGATGAGAGCGAGAGGGATGAAGAAGAAAAAAAAGAAGAAGAATAAAATTCTCGCAGAAAAGAAGAACTCTCTAAGAAATTAGAGAGTTCTTCTTTTATTGCGTGCCTATTTACCTCTTTCTGTGTTATATCTTTTGTGAGAAACTTCTGATTTTAAAAACTTATACAAAGGAAGAAAAACTTAGATGAATAAAATAGAAATTATTCAAGGCGGCATGGGAGTTGCTATTTCAGATTGGAAATTAGCTCAAGCTGTTTCAAAAGAAGGGCAACTTGGTGTTATTTCAGGAACGGGCATTCATATTGTTATGATCGCTCGCCTTATGGAAGGTGATATTGGTGGGCATGTTCGGCGTGCGCTTAGCCACTTTCCCTTACAAGACCCTGTTGAGTGGGTTTTAAAAGAGTACTACCGAGAAGATCCAGAAGAAGGGGCAAGCTATAAACGCCCGTCAATGTGGAGTTTTGCCCCGTCAAAAGCACTTAATGAATTAACCGTTCTTGGCAATTTTGTAGAGACTTTTCTAGCAAAAGAAGGGCATGATAACCCCGTTGGTATCAATCTTTTAGAGAAGGTACAAATGCCTACGATGGCATCGCTTTATGGGGCAATGCTTGCTGGGATTGATTATGTCATCATGGGTGCGGGAATCCCCTTGCAGATTCCAGGCATTCTCGATAAATTAGCCAACCACGAAAAAGTTAGTTATAGAATGGATGTAAAAGGGACTGATGCTGGCGATGAGTTTTTTATGGATTTTGATCCAGCGGCGGTTTTTTCAAATGTCTCCGAGAAGGTGAAAAAATTACTGCGTCCCGATTTTTTGCCCATCATTTCCTCAGTAGTTTTGGCAAAGACTCTAATTCGTAGATCGACTGGAAAGGTAAACGGTTTTGTTGTTGAAGGGCATATTGCAGGCGGGCATAATGCCCCTCCACGTGGAAAAATGAAATTGAGTGAAAAGGGTGAGCCTATTTATGGTGAAAAAGATGTACCCAACTTGGCGAAAATTAAAGACCTTGGATTGCCTTTTTGGTTGGCAGGCGGATACTCTTCACCTAAAATGTTAAAAGATGCCCAAGACGCAGGCGCAGAAGGTATTCAGGCTGGAACAATTTTTGCTTTTTGTGATGAGTCGGGGATGGCAGAGAATGAAAAGCGTGAGGTGATTCGAAAAGTCATAGACGGAGAAGTTGAGGTTTTTACTGATCCGCTTGTTTCACCAACTGGTTACCCTTTTAAGGTGGTGCAATTAGAAGATACGATGTCTAATCCTGCTCTTTATGAAGCGCGCCCGCGCCTTTGTGATGTGGGTTTATTACGCGAAGCTTATAAACGAGATGATGGAAAAATTGGCTATAGATGCGCTGCTGAACCTAAAAAGCAATATGTCAAAAAAGGTGGCAAAGCAGAAGATGCGGAAGGGCGCGGATGTCTGTGTAATAATCTTGGAGCGAGTGCAGGTTTTCCGCAACATCGCAAGGATGGCTATGTTGAGCAACCCCTTGTCACTTCGGGCAATTGGTTGCCCTATTTGGGGAGAGTCTTCAAAGAAGGCAAGCGTGATTATTCTGCTAAGGATGTTTTAGATTATTTATTGAGTAAATAAGTTAGCAATGAGTATGCCAATGTTTTGTGGGGATAAGGAGTTTCCAAGATTT
>CAZAWS010000147.1:0-5322 GCA_964488755.1 uncultured Anaerolineaceae bacterium
TACGGATAAACCCTCTTTATCGTTCTTGGGAAAGGAATGGTCTCGCGGATATGGTCTGTGCCGCAAATCCAAGCTACTGTGCGTTCAATGCCCATCCCAAAACCAGAGTGAGGGACAGAGCCGAATTTGCGTAATTCAAGATACCATTTGAAAGATTCTTCAGGTAATCCGTGTTCGTGGAGACGTTGCAGCAGCAAATCGGGGTCGGACATACGCTCGGAGCCGCCGATAATTTCTCCGTAGCCTTCAGGGGCGAGTAAATCCACGCTTTTGCAGGCTTCGGGTCTGCCGGGCATTGGCTCCATATAAAAGGCTTTGACTTGGGTTGGGTAGCCATAAACGAAGACGGGTTTGTCGAATTTCTTTGTAAGCACTGTTTCGTGGCGTGCGCCAAAATCCATGCCCCATTCGATTTCAAGGAATTCTTTTTCTTCGGGGTCTTCTGTTTCGGCTTGGATTTCTTGAATCATCTCTACCGCTTTATCGTAGGTGATACGCGGGAAAGAGCCTTCTACTTTTTCGAGGGCAGAAATATCGCGCCCCAGCGATTCTAATTCGGGGCGATTTTCTTTGAGTACGCGCTGAACAATGTGTGAGACAAATTGTTCTTCGATTTCCATCAATTCATCTAAATCACAAAAGGCGATTTCAGGCTCTACCATCCAAAACTCGGTTAGATGTCGGCGGGTTTTGGATTTTTCGGCGCGGAAGGTGGGACCAAAGCAATAGACTTTGCCAAAGGCGAAGATATTGGCTTCGTTGTAGAGTTGTCCCGTTTGAGCGAGATAGGCTTTGCCTTCATCGAAGTATTCAGTTTCAAAGAGCGTCGTCGTTCCTTCGGCGGCGGCGGGAGTCAAAATCGGCGTATCCATCAGGGTGAAGCCATTATCATCCAGCCATTCGCGGACGGCGGAGATGACGGTGGCACGGATGCGCAAAATTGCCCACTGGCTTTGCATTCGTATCCAGAAATGGCGGTTATCGAGGGCAAAATCTGCGCCGTGTTCTTTGAGTGCCATCGGGTAATCGAGCGCGGCTAATTGCACCACGTCTAATGCCGAGACACCCAGCTCGTAGCCACCGGGCAAGCCGGGGGCACGGTCGTCTTTTCGTACCGTTCCCGTAATAATTACAGATGATTCCTGCGGAATGTGGCTAATCGTTTCAAAGGTCTCCTCATCCAAATCGCCCTTAAAAGCCACGCACTGGGCAAATCCTGAACCGTCTCGGATGAGTAAAAAGGCGAGTTTCCCTTTTCCCGTGCGTTTGTGAATCCAACCCCGCAGGGTGACTTCTTCGCCCTCGTGTTCGGCGATGTCGTGTATGCGAATGATGTTCATTTTTCCTCATTTTGTCGTAGGGGTGCAGCATGCTGTACCCCTACGACAACAAAATTTATTTCACTTCAATATGCAACTCTTTCAACTGCTTTTCTTCCGCCAGCGAGGGGGCATCGCCCATCACGTCACGAGCATTTTGGTTTTTCGGGAAGGCGATTACCTCACGGATATTGGGCGCATCGGCGAGCAACATTACGAGCCGATCCATGCCAATTGCGATGCCGCCATGTGGCGGCGCACCATATTCAAATGCCTCAAGCATGTGCCCAAATCGCTCTTGCGCCACTTCTGGTTTCAGCCCAATTAGCTTGAAAACAATCTCCTGCAAGGCGCGCTCATGAATTCTAATCGAGCCACCGCCAATTTCATGGTCGTTTAGCACAATATCATATTGCTGCCCACGCACTTTGGCTGTTTCGCTCTCTAGCATTGGCACATCTTCGGGCATCGGGGAGGTGAAAAGGTGATGGCTGGGATCCCAGCGTTTTTCGTCTTCGTTCCAAAATACAAATGGGAAGTCGATGATCCAGCAGAATCCGAGCGTGTTGGGATCGCGGAGATTCAGTAAATCGCCGAGGTGGACGCGCAGTTTGCCAAGCGATTCGAACGTGACCTCAGCTTGGTCGGCGACAAATAGCAGTAGATCGCCCTCAGACGCTTGCATCTTCGACAAAATCGCGTCTTTAGCATCTTCCGTTAAGAATTTCGCAAAGGATGAGCGCATTTGCCCATCGCTAGTCAGCGCGATATAGGCGAGACCCTTTGCCCCACCATTTTCTTTAACAAATTTGGTGAGCGCATCAATTTTTTTGCGGGAATAATCGCCTAAACCGGTTGCATTGATGCCGCGAATTGTTCCGCCAGATTTAACTGTGCTTTCAAAAACACCAAATCCACAACCTTCGGCTAAATCGGTGATATTGACCAATTCTAAACCAAAGCGAATATCGGGGTTATCTTTCCCGAAGCGTTCCATTGCCTCATTATAGGTGATGCGGGGCCACGGCGATTGAAGCACTTTTTTCTCAGGCACAACTTCGGCAACTAATTGGGTGAACATTCCTTCGGCGAGTGCCATGACATCATCGCGCTCAACGAAAGACATTTCAAGGTCAAGTTGAGTGAATTCAGGTTGGCGGTCGCCACGCTGGTCTTCATCACGGAAACAACGCGCAACTTGGAAGTATTTTTCTACGCCCGCCACCATGAGCATTTGCTTCAATTGTTGCGGCGATTGGGGCAAGGCGTAAAATTGACCGGGGTGAACGCGCGAAGGTACGAGATAATCCCGTGCGCCTTCTGGCGTAGTTTTGAAGAGAATGGGAGTTTCAATATCAAGAAAACTTTGTGCGTCCAAATAATTACGAATGAACTTAACGGTATTATGGCGCAATTCCAAATTTCGGCGCATAGAATCGCGGCGCAAATCCAGATAACGATATTTTAGCCGAAGGTGTTCATCTACTACTTCATCTTTGTTGATGAGAATAGGCAACATCTTTGATTTATTTAAAACCTTGATGCTTTTGACAGCTACCTCAATATCCCCTGTGCAAAGGTCGGGATTTTTTGCCCCTTCAATGCGCGGGCGGACTTCACCTGTTACTTGTATAACCCATTCAGAACGCGCTTCTTTGAGCGGTGTAAGTTCTTTATTGGCTTCTGGATTGCCAACAATCTGCACAATGCCAAATCTATCGCGTAAATCAATAAAGGTTACGCCGCCGTGATTTCTAAAATTATGTACCCAGCCAGCAAGGGTAACAGTCTCCCCGACATGGGATGTGCGTAATTGCCCGCAAGTATGCGTTTTGTACATGAGTTCCTCCGAAATTATTTGAACCGCCAAGACGCCAAGTTTTTAAGTTTTTCTTGGCGACTATAAAATAATCTTGGCGTTCTCCGCGTCTTGGCGGTTTGATTTTGTCCTATAAAGCAAAATCGCCCTTAGCGTTTCAGCTTTGGGCGAAGGGTGTTCCGAAAATGAATTCGTTACTCAGGCAAGTTTTATCGCCCGTCCCAACGCCTGTTGGTCGAATTATCATTATCGTTATTATTATTGAGGGTGATTGCGTAAATCAACATGGGCGGTATTATAGCACAAGAAAAGAAGAATGGCGTTGCTTTTCATGTGTTTTTTGTGAAACTCGCTTAGATGTGCGGTGCACCTTCGTTTGGGTGTTTTTTAACCAATATTAATTTCAACTCTATACAGCTAAAGGTGTAAGCGTATATATCTGAGAATTTTTTTGTGCATTGAAAAAATCTTTACGTTTCAAAGATTCGCGGACATCATCGAGTTTTAGGGCATCTTCTACAGAGAGATAGGGCGACCAATCATCATCGGTATAAATCATTGTTACATTTACTTCTGCGATATATTTACCAACTTGAACGAGTTTTTTTACTTTTTTACGGGTCATTTTATTCCACAGAGGGTTTAATGCCCCGCCGCTTGCGGCGGGGTATTATATTTTTGATGAGATCGCGTATTGCTTCTAATGTTTCACTCATAAAAAAATTATACTCTATTTATAACGCGGCTAGATGTGCATTGCATCCGCTTTTGGGATGCGTTGCACATCGGGTTTAATTATAATCCCCGAAATGCAACGCTCAAGTACAGTGGGTAGCAGCCACAATGATGCCCTATAAGGCTAGACCGAAAAGGAAATCAGGCATTTGGGAAGTCGGATGAGTTTATAGTAGTTATGATGTTTAGGATACTATACCCTAGACGGAGCGAAGGAACTCTACTTTAGCAAGTTCTTTCTGAGAAAGGAGTATGTTTTTTAGATTGATGAAAAGTCTACAGATAAACGGAGCGTTACGAAAAAGTGATGCTGAAAAAGTACAAGACTTTCAAAGGATGATATATCTATAATTCAAGCAAGCGAAGTTGTTTTCAGCAGGTTCTTGTCACCAAAGAACCGCTAATGCTAAAATGGCGGAACTTGCGTACATTTAGCGATGAAAGCTATCGGAAAACCGCACGCACGGTTTGAAGAGGGGGGATGAAGTTAGATGGCATGATACAGCCTATTAAGAAACGTACAGGGAAACCTTGAAACGAATTATGGCAAATCTAAACCATCTGACTTCATCCTCTACTCTACTGTGGATTAGTGGTTAGGGACCAGTAACAACATCGTACCCAGCCGACATCCAACCCTGAATACCGCCTGCTATGCTTGTTACGTTAGGGTACCCTGCCTCTAGTAAAATATCGCGTGCCACTTGGCTACGATTGCCCGAATTACACATAATAATTATATCTTGATGAAAAGGCACTTCGCTAACACGGGATTCTAGCTCGTCAAGCACAACCATGGTTGCGCCTTCAACGTGATACTCTTCCCATTCGGGTTGGGTGCGCACGTCCAGCAAGAAAGCACCATCTTGGAGCATCTGATAGCCTGTCTCGGCATCAATTTTATCGGGCAGGCCGTTTTCAGTGAGGGGGGCTTCGCCGCCAGAGGGATCACTGCCAAAAACTAAAAATGCAATAATTGCAAAAACCACGGCAACAACCGCAATAATTATTGAATTTCGCTTTTTCTCGGCATCTTGTTTTGCCTTTCTCTTACTAGCCTTACTTTGTTTTTTAGCCATTAAAATTCTCCTTTTGAATGTTTTTATTTAGATGAGATTGAAGGGGGGAAAGTTACAGGGAACGGATTAGAAGGGAAATAATATCGGTAAGGCAATCATTACAATTACCAGTGAAATCAAAATTATCGGCGTGCCGATTTTTATATAATCACTAAAGCGATAATTTCCGGCACTCACTACGAGGGCGTTTACGGGGGAAACAATGGGTGAAGCAAATGCCATCGAATCTAAGAATAAGGCACATTTGCGCCGTCATAGTGGCAATTATACTTTTCTTCACGAAATTGAGCGAATTTACTTTTGAATAGAGGCAAGATATTTGTTATACTCAACGATTATGACTTTAATTCTAGACGCTCACCTATGAACT
>CAZAWS010000148.1:0-5318 GCA_964488755.1 uncultured Anaerolineaceae bacterium
TTTGTTTTGCCAAAGAGGCTCATTCTTTCTTTCACTATTTCTGGGTCTTTCACTTGGCTTTTATGCTTTAAGATGGCTTTTATTTTTTCCCCCACGTTTCTGTAACATCTACGCTGGTGTTGGGTTGGTTGGTGAGACTGCGCCAAACTTCTTTTGGCGCATGGGGATTAAACCCCTCTGCGAGGAGTTCGGGGAAGAAGAGCGGGCTACCCGCGGTAGGAAAAACGGCATCTAGCACCACCTGACCGGCGGCGCGATGATCGGCATCGCCGGTCAGGGTGCGAGAATGACAAGAAGTTTTTGTGGGGTAGCCCAATTTTTAGGCGTTTTTATGGGGACAATCGCCATTCTCGCAAGGTTTTTCAGCTTTTCTGCGGAGGGCTTCACGCTCATTCCACGGCTCAATTTCGTCACGGTGAAAAGCGTGGCGTGCGCCACGTACTTCGCCATCTAATTGAACAACAACGGTTTCTGTGAGTGGGTTAAGATCAATGACTCTGCCTTCCCCTTTGGGCGTAACAACGCGTTTTTTGCGTTTCGGGAGCGTTTTGCGGGCGGCGGCGTAGGCTTCGTATTCGTAGATGAGGCAACAGCGCAAACGTCCACACATGCCCGTAATTTCAGATGGGGCAAGAGAAATCCCCTGCGCCTTTGCCATTTTGATAGAAATGGGGCTGAAATCGGTTAAGAACATGGTGCAACAGCGTTTTTCTTGTCCACATGCGCCTAAACCGCCCATAATTTTGGCAACATCGCGGGGACCTATTTGGTGCATTTCGATATTGGCATCGGGGTAACTTTTTTGCATAACCTTGCGCAGGTTTTTTAAATTAACTTTGCCATCTTTTTCATAACTGTAGAGAAAGTTTAGTTGAGAGCCATCATAATTAAAATCTGCTTTGATGATTTTTATATTAGGCAAGGTCATTTTACTGACAGTTTCTCGGCAAGCTATCATTGCCGCCATTTCTTTTGTTTTCCAACTTTCGTTGAGGAGCAATTCGCGCGGGGTGGCTTGCTTTAGCACTTTTTTCCACCCACCTTTGGGTTTTTTGGGTGCGTTTTCGGGAATTTGTACGACTTCGCCGAGATGGTCGCCACGTGCGGTATCTACGATTGCGTAGTCGCCAATTTTTAGTCCTGGCACATCGCTAGAATCGAAGTGATATATTTTACCTATTGGTGTGAATCGGATTCCGATAATTTTTGATTGCATGGGGGCTATTATACCGTGAAACGGGACGCGTGAAGACGCGAAACGTGAAAATAGTTATTTGGATGGAGTGGGAGGGGGAGGATGAAGATAGCGGTACGCGCGTGTTTTGGGTTGAGTGCCATTTTTTCGCTTGGTGCGTGGTGTGAACGCCCCCTCCCACCCCCTTTTTGCCGCGCTAATGCTCGGTGTTTGCACCCCAGCTAAGGTCACGCGTGTTGCGGGGAATCAAGAACCTGTTCCCCTCAAGGGAACGGGTTCTTGATTCCGTCCTAAATCCAATTAATTTGTGATATTAATTTTCAGATTAAGTTTATTTGTGTTTTCGTCTAGTGCGGCGATGCTGATGGCTTGCGCCACTTTTTCTGCAATTTCTTGCATGGCTATGGCGGCATCCGAATCTGGTTGAGCAAGAACAGCAGGTTGCCCCTGATCGCCAGATAAACGTACAAACGCGTTCATGGGGACTGAGCCTAAGAAGGGGACTTCCGCAGATGTAGCGAGGGATTCCCCGCCACCGTGACCAAAAATATCACCGGTCATATTTTCAATGACTCCTAAAATTGGAACATCTAGTTTCTGGAACATTCCCAACCCGCGGCTTGCGTCTTCCAAAGAGACAGTTTGCGGGAGAGTGACGAGGATTGCGCCACTGAGCGGAAGCGATTGTGCGAGCGTGAGCGGCGCATCGCCTGTTCCTGGGGGCAGGTCGATGATGAGGTAATCTAGCTCGCCCCAGTCAACATCGGTGAGAAACTGACGGATTGCCGAGTGAAGCATTGCACCGCGCCAAATGAGCGGTTGCCCGGGTTTGACGAGAAATCCCATAGACATCACTTTTACGCCAAAAGCTTCTGCGGGCATCAGTTTTTCTTTAGTAGCGGGCGGAAGTTTTACAATGCCCATCATGGTGGGGATATTGGGTCCGTAAATATCGGCATCGAGTAGCCCAACGCGTGCGCCGCTTTGTGCCAGCGTAACCGCGAGATTAACGGCAACAGTAGATTTTCCTACGCCGCCTTTCCCAGAGCCAACGGCAACTGCGTTTCGGATGGGTGTATTAACAAGTCCGCGATTTCTGCCATCGCTGGGAACATCGGCATCCATTTTGATGTTGACGTTTTTTACACCTTTAACTTTTTCCACAGCTTGGAGTGCATCTGCTTTAATAGAGCTTTTCATTGGGCAGGCGGGGGTAGTGAGAAAGATGCTGAAATTAACAGTATCGCCTTTGATTTTAACTTCTCGAATCATACCGAGCGTTACAAGGTCTTTGTGCAGGTCGGGGTCCATTACATTGCTGAGGGCGGCGAGAACTGCTTTTTCGGTTATTTTGGTCATTTGTTTTACCTTTTTTGGGCTAATTCTGTGCAAAGTGGATGTTTTGTACAGAGATAATGGTGAATAGTGGACGTGTTGCGTAAAACGTATTGCGTAATGTTTTTCATTACGTTTTACGCAATATGAAATACTTTTTGTATTTTACCAATCAAATCTTAACATCAAGTTAGAAAAAACAGGTTGAAGGGATAATTCCTCCAACCTGCATATACTTACCTCTTGCTACTTTGCTGCTTGAGCCGCTTTCTTGGCTTCTCTAGCGGCTTTTTTGGCAGCTTTGGCTTCTTCGGCTATTCTGCGAGCTTCGGCTTCTTTTGCGCTGTTGATGGGACGAATCTCATCGTAATAAGAAGCGGGTTTCATCAAATCGTCAAGATGATAGACGGTGCGCCCGTAGGAGGCGATTTCGTAGTCGTGATCCATCTTGATTGAGTCGAAGGGGCAGAATTCGGCGCAGAGTCCGCAGTTCATGCAGATGTCGGCGTCGATGGTGAAGGCGATGGGGTTTTGAACGGGGCGACCTGTTTCGGGGTCGGTTTCACGCTCGATCCAGATGCACTGCGGCGGGCAGACTTTTGCACAAATCCCACAGGCGGTACAGCGATTCACTTTTTCGCCATCTACTTCATCGTAGACCAAGAAGGGGATATAGCGAAATTCTTCTGGCACAGGCAGTTTTTCTTCGGGGTATTGAATGGTGAAGATGCCTTTTGCATCTTTGCTGGAGCGATGGGCGAGACCTTCGGCAGTGTAATAGCGTTTGCCCCACCACTTGAAATCGTCTGTATATGTCTCCCAAAAGCGTTTTAGGGTAACGCTGAGACCTTTAATTATTCCTAATCCATACATTTTTTATTCTCCTGTCGTGAAACGTGTTTTGCCGCTTTGGTTTCGATACGAATGACGATGATGCTGTTATTCTACTTAATCGCCGCTGGAAGTTTTATTCCTAATCTAGCGTAGTCGCCGATTGAGTAGCTCCGTTCTTTTAGAGGGGTGTATCGAAATCAAGGCGAATCGGCATTTTTACGTTTTATGCAATACGTTTCACGTTCTACCTATCGGTCTGTCTCGCCGAGAACAATATCAATTGAGCCAAGCACTGCGACTACATCGGCTATTTTCAAGCCAACGCACATCGGTCCAAAAGCGGTTAAGTTAATGAAGGATGGGGCGCGGACGTGATAACGATATGGGTTGCCGGTGCCGTCTGAGACGAGGTAGAAACCTAGCTCGCCTTTGGGTCCTTCTACGCGTCCATAAGATTCGCCTTTGGGGACTTTCATCTGGTAGCGAGGTTTGCCGGTTTGGATTTCGCCTTCGGGGATTTGCTGAACGGCTTGTTGAAGAATTTTGATTGATTCTCGAATCTCGTCCAAGCGGATGGCGTAGCGATCGTAAATATCACCGTTGTAGCGGAGGGCTACGTTGAAGTCGAAGCGGTCGTAGATGCTGTAGGGATCGGCACGGCGAATATCGTAAGGCACGCCAGATGCTCGGAGCATGGGTCCGGCGGCGGAGTATTTGATGGCATCTGCTGTTGAAAGGATTCCTTGCCCTACTGTTCGGGAGCGGAGGATTTCGTTCTCGCTCAGGAGTCTGTCCATTTCGTCTGTTTTTCGGGGCAACCTGTCGGAGACCAAATCTTTGATTTTTTGCAGCGCACCAAGTGGAAGGTCACGGGCGATGCCGCCAAATCTAAAGTAGTTGCACATCATGCGTGAGCCGCTAACCATCTCGAAGATATCCAGCACCAATTCCCGTTCTTCAATCGCATAGAGGGAGGGGGTGAAGAATGCGCCGAGATCGTTGAGGAACATGCCGATAGCAAAAAGATGATTTTGAATTCGGGTGAGTTCTGCCATGATGACGCGGATGTATTCGGCGCGTTCGGGGACTTCGATGCCGATTAATTTCTCGACTGCGATGGCGTAACCGAAGTTGTTGGACATCGAGGAGAGGTAATCGAGGCGGTCGGTGTAGGGCATATTTTGGAGATAGGTGTTGCGCTCGCCAATTTTTTCGTGGTTACGGTGCAGATAGCCCATGACGGGTTTGAGATTCATGATGGTTTCGCCATCGAGGGTGGCGGCGATGCGGAAAACGCCGTGCGTGGAGGGATGTTGAGGTCCCAAGTTGACGGTGATATGGTCAGTTTTTAAGCCAGTTGCATCGGTGGTTTCGTATTTTGCGAGTGAGCCGTAGAGAGCATCTTCGCCTTCGGGAACCCATTTTTCGGGGTCAAATTTGGCGGGATATTTGACGTTTGCGCCGTAAGGATTTTTGGCTTCGGCACGTTGATATTCGGCTTTGGGCCAGCGAGATTTGAAAGGTTTAATATCGGCTTCGTAGTAGGCTTCTTTCCAATCTTTGCGGAGGGGATGTCCATCGAAACCTTCCCAGAGCAAGATGCGGCGAAGGTCGGGATGACCGGTGAATTTGATGCCGAGTAAATCCCAGGCTTCGCGTTCTTGGAAATCTGCACCGGGGTAAATATCTATTAATGAGGGGATTTCGGGGTTTTCACGCGGCACTTGGACTTTGAAGACCAATTCTGCGCCGCCGATGGTTTTATAAGTGTGGTAAACGACTTCTAGTTTTTCTTCAGCGATGTAGTCAACGCCTGTGAGGGAGGAGAGATAATCGTATTCAAATTCGTCACGCAGGGCGGTTGCGAATTCGATTAGTTTGTCGGCAGATATAATATAGCCTTCGTAGCCATCGCGCTCATCGGCGACAACGCCTTCAGGGAATCGGTCGCTGA
>CAZAWS010000149.1:0-5253 GCA_964488755.1 uncultured Anaerolineaceae bacterium
AGTGATGGCTTGGAGTCCGAAATCTCCCGATTTCTGGTTTTTAGCAAAAAGCCAAAGTCTGGAGACTTTGGACTCCCTTTCTACGAAAACACTTATCGCTTACTTTAGAACCACCACCAAAAGTTTTTCTCCGTGAAACTCCGTGTTCAAAAAAAAGTGCGATTTTTGCCCTAATGCGTTTTAAGTTTCTGATATACCATGCGCCCTCTAAAAATCAACGACATCTGTCTTAATTGGGGATCTCGCACCTATATTATGGGCATTCTCAACGCCACGCCCGATAGTTTTTCGGGCGATGGTTTATACGCGCAAGATGCACAAAATGCCCTCACACAGGCAAGAAAATTTGTGGAATTTGGCGCAGATATTTTGGATGTGGGCGGCGAATCTACGCGTCCTGGTTCTGCGCCAGTGGATGCAGACGAAGAACTTCGGCGCGTTATCCCCATCATTCGCTTGATTGCCGAACATTTGCCGCAAACGCTCATCTCTATTGATACTTACAAAGCCAAGGTAGCAGAAGCCGCGCTTAACGCAGGCGCACATATCGTTAACGATGTTTGGGGGCTACGCGCGGATTCCGAACTTGCCTCCGTTATAGCAACATTCTCCTGTCCCGTAATCTTAATGCACAATCGCAGTAATCCCGCCAGCGTGGAAGTGCGCGAAAAGCTAGGGAACGCATATCAGGGCGCAGAATACGCGGATTTGCTCGAAGAAGTAAAAGCCGAACTTCTCGAATCTGTTGAGATTGGCACGCAAGCTGGGGTCACGCGTGAGACGATGATTCTTGATCCCGGAATCGGATTTGGTAAAACAGTCGCCCAAAATCTTGAGCTGAACAATCGCTTAGATGAAATCCGAGAGATGGGTTTTCCCGTTTTGCTAGGACCCTCACGAAAATCTTTTATCGGGTATACACTCGACCTTCCCGCGGATGAGCGTGTTGAAGGGACTGCCGCATCTGTTGCCATTGGCATTGCTCGTGGCGCAGATATTATCCGCGTGCATGATGTGAAAGAAATGGCGAGAGTGGCGCGCATGACGGACGCACTAATAAGAAAATGAGTGAGCAAAAACTTAGGCGTTTATTGAATTACGGTGTTGCCGAATTGAAAGGCGGAGAGTTTAAGGCGGCTAAACGATATTTGCAACGCGCGCTCGTTTATGGGGGAAATAGCAGCACAATGGCAGATGTGTGGTTTTATTTGAGCGAAACAGAAAGCGATGAAGGCGAAAAACGTGAAGCGTTGGAAGAGGCACTTGCCTATAATTCAACGCACTCCCGCGCTCGCCGTGCTTTGGCTATTTTGAAGGGCACGCTCAATGCCGATGAAATTATAAACGCTGATAATATAATTGCTCCGCCCGCCAGCGAAAGAAAAACCAACGCCGATCGTTTTGAATGCCCCAATTGTGGCGGGGTGATGAGTTTTTCCCCCGATGGGCAAACACTGGTTTGTGATTATTGTGCGGCTGGCTCTGCACAGGAGAACGAAGAATCTAAAGAACATGATTTTTTCTCGACAATGGCAACTTTGCGCGGGCATAGTAAACCCAATGCGCATAAAGTTTTTCATTGCAAAGGCTGTGGTGCAGAATTTTTATTAGCGCCCAATGACATTTCAGAAACCTGCGCTTATTGTGCTTCTCCGCATGTTGTTAATCATGGTGAAACGCGTGATTTGCTCGACCCCGATGCCATTATTCCCCATCAATTTAGCCAACGCCGCGCCACAAAAACTTTAGTAGCGTGGGTTTCAAAAAACAACTTCACGCCTCAGGGCACCGTTTTACCGCCGCGTGGTTTTTATGTCCCTGTTTGGACTTTTGACGTTGGCGGCTCTATCAGCTATAGTGGCGAGCGGCAAACAGAAAACCCACAACAAGATGGCTTTGGCTTTAGCACAAAAACTGCGGTTGTCACCGAGCATGGGGAAAGCTCTGTTTTTGTTGATGATTTAATTATCCCTGCCGCAAAAAAATATGAACGTTTTTTGCACAGCCTCATTAAAAATTATAATTTAGCTGAAACAAAAAAGTATAAAGCGCGCTACCTTTCTAATTGGTCGGCTGAAACTTATGAAATCGAATTGAGCACAGCCGCTTTAGAAGCGCGCAGTCGTGCCTATGAAGCTGAAAAGAAAAAACTCAAACGCAGTCTCTGTAATTTGAGCAATCTTCGCACCTCCTCAGCCAATATGGCGATCACCTCCTACAAACTGCTCCTTTTACCCGTCTGGATAACCACCTATCCTTATGAAAATGAAGATTATTTGGTGCTTATCAACGGTCAAAATGCCGAAGTTTTAGGAGAATTGCCAAAAGCGTTCAAGCCAGAAAAGAAAAAAAGCGGATTTATGGGATGGCTGGATGATGTTTTTTAGGAGGGGGAACGCGGCGCGTGAATTTTGGCTTGAGTGCCCTTTTCAACATTTCTTTATCGTAAACATTTTCACCTTCCCTTCGTAGTAATCGCTTTAGCGATTGTTTTCTTTACCCCAGAGACTAAATTACCAATGAAACTCCCCCTCAACACCATCATCAAAGGCGATAGCATAAAATCTCTCCTCTCATTGCCGAAAAACTCTGTTGATTTAGTCTTCGCAGACCCACCCTATAATCTTCAACTTCAAAAGGAACTTCACCGCCCCAATATGACAAAAGTGGATGCGGTAAACGATAATTGGGATAAATTCACCTCATTTGAAAGCTACGATAAGTTCACAAAAAAATGGCTCTCGGCGGTCAAAAGAGTTTTAAAGCCCACAGGCACTATATGGGTAATTGGTTCTTACCATAATATCTTTAGAGTAGGAACCATCATGCAAAATCTCGGCTATTGGACACTCAACGACGTAATTTGGGTAAAAAACAACCCCATGCCAAACTTCCGCGGCACTCGCTTCACCAACGCACACGAAACATTAATCTGGGCAAGCACGGGAAAAGGAGCAAAATACACCTTCAATTATCAGGCAATGAAAGGACTAAATAACGAAAAACAAATGCGCTCCGATTGGTGGCTTCACCCTTTAGCTACCGGCTCAGAAAGACTAAAAGATGAAAAGGGCAAAAAAGTTCACTCCACACAAAAACCAGAAAGCCTGCTCTATCGCGTTATCCTTGCCTCAACGAATCCAAATGATATAATCCTCGACCCCTTCTTCGGCAGTGGGACAACGGGCGCGGTCGCCAAAGGTCTGCATCGAAATTGGATAGGCATAGAGCGCGAAGAAAAATATATCCAAGCCGCCCAAAAAAGAATAGATGCCATCCACCCCGCCCCTTTCGATGAAGAAACTTTCAACGTAAAAAGCAAAAAGAAAACTGCGCCTCGCGTCCCCTTCTCGGCACTCTTAGAAAATGGCTATATACAAGCTGGGCAAAAAATGTTCTTCTCTCGTGACGAAAACCGAAGCGCAAAAATAAAACCCGATGCCCGCCTCCTCACCGCCGATGGATTTGAAGGCAGCATCCACCAAGCCGGTAAACACTATATGAACGGCGCACCCTGCAATGGCTGGGAACATTGGTATATAAAAAACGATGGCAATTTAATCCAACTAGATGAGATCCGCCAACGTTACAGAGAAGAAAAAGGATTGATTTAATGGGACGAAAAGCCCGCGCTGCGCGTGAATTTTGGCTTGAGTGCCCTTTTCAACATTTTCTTGGCGTAAACGCTTTTGCTCTCCCCCTCGTAGTAATTGCTATTCTCCTCAGCTAGAACGAGGCATCAATTATGCGCAATGATATAATGAAAGAGAAAAGTTCTTGTTTTTAAGGAGCTAAAAAACTTATGACAACAAGTATAGCAATTCCCAACCCCATTTTTGAAGTAAGCAAAAATCTAGCTCAAGAGTTAGAAATCTCTTTAGGACAATTATATACGCTTGCTTTAAAAGATTATCTGAAAACTTTTGAGAAAGAAAAAGATATTACAGAACAACTTAACGAAGTTTATAAAACTGAAGATTCGAGCATAGATAAAGAATTGATCGAGATGCAAATTAGTTCTATAGGCGGTGAGAATTGGTAATCAGACGCGGAGAAATATGGTGGGCAGATTTGCCTGAACCTGTAGGCTCAGAACCCGGTTACCGTCGTCCTATTCTAATTGTTCAAGCGGATGATTTTAATCGTAGCCAAATAGCAACAGTAATCGCGTTAGCAATTAGTTCAAACACAAAATTAGCCAACGCACCTGGCAATGTTCTTTTATCTAAGAAACAAACAGGATTATCAAAAACTTCTGTTGCAAATATCTCCCAAGCAATAACAATTGACAAGAATTTTCTAACAGAAAAAGTGGGGCGTTTAGACTCGCAAACTTTCAGGAAAGTAGAAAATGGGTTACGTTTAATTCTTGAACTTTAGCAAAGGGGAAATGAAATTTAATAAAACATTTTTCTTCCTCCCCCGCTCTGACCGCTGTCCCCAGCGGCGGGATTTATCATAACAACTTAACTAATACCAGCCTGCAATTTTTCAGAGACCCATAAGTTAATCAGCGTCTCAATAGAAACCCCTTCTCTTTTGGCTTTTTTAGCAACCTGATTAGTAAAACTTGTCGCCAAAGGAATCCATTTTTGCCGAGACGCGCGCACATCAATTTCAACTTCGCTCGTCTCATCCTGATAATCGGTTATGCTATGCATATCCCAAAACTCAGCCGCTTCCTCTATGCTAGAGAAATTTTCAGGAATAATATCTGTTTTTTTATTTTTTTCGCTCATTGATTTACCCTTCATTTTGTATAATACTTTAGAAACGATTTTATCACAATGAATTTTGCGGAGTCCAAAGCCTCCCGACTTTGAATAACCGATAACTGGAGTCATCGAACTCCGTTTGGATGCGTGAAGCCTGATAAAAAAGGAGAAATAATTATGAAGTGGCAAGAAATTCGTTCTAATTACCCCCAAAAATGGCTTTTACTCGAAGCGATCAAAGCACGCTCCGAAGCCAACAAACGCATTTTAGAAGATTTGGCAGTCCTTGATACCTTCTCTGATTCCAGCGTTGCACTAAAAAACTATCAAAAACTTCACCACGAAGCTCCAGAGCGCGAATTATATGTTTTTCATACCAGCAGAAAAACCTTAGACATCGCAGAACGAAGGTGGCTAGGCATTCGGATGGCACAATGAAAATATATTTCCGCGATAATTTACCTTATGTCACAGCATCTCTAACCTATCAGGGGCAAAAACTATCGTTCAAAAATGTTTTACTCGATACAGGCTCTGC
>CAZAWS010000150.1:0-5221 GCA_964488755.1 uncultured Anaerolineaceae bacterium
TTTCCAAAACATCGATCTTCGTCAGGCTTCGGGCTGTAGATGTGTGCTTGTAGGGTGGGACTAATGTAGAGCATCCGATAATTTCTTCTGCGCCCATTTTATCGACCTGTGCAGGTTCGCTCTCTCCGATGGTGTATAGGACTTCTGCTTCGCCCATTACCAGCAGGTACAAATGCTCGCCAGGTGCGTTTTCCTCGAAGAATGTGTAATCGGGATAAAAGCACTCTGCCTTAGCTAACTTGGCTACTTTTTCTCGTTGTTCTTCGGAGAGCTTTTCAAAGCAAGAAAATTTTCGTAAATACTTGGCATCTACTGACATTTTGATCTCCTGTTTTTAGTAAACTTCTTGCAAAGGTATATTTATCCTGCGCAGCCCGCGGGGCAGTCTCCCCGTAAAACGCCACCGAGGGCGGCGGCTAGAGCATTTATGCAAGAGGGTTATTGTCGATTTTCTCCTTCGAATACGATAAACGCACGCAGAATATCGCTTCTGGAGATAACGCCTACCAATTTCTTTGCATCAAGCACGGGTAAAACCCTAACGCTGTGCTTTAACATTTTATGAGCGGCATCAACTAGAAATTCTGTAGAGGAAATTGTGTGCACGTTTCTGCTCATTACCTGATGGACTGTCATTTTCGAGAGTTTCTCAACGGTTTTGAGTAAATCTAAATCAAGCCCAACAGGTGGATCACCGCGTCGCAAGTCTCCTAGCGTAACGATTCCAACGAGGTCATCGTTCTCCATCACGGGAACGCGCCGAAGTTTGTTGTCGATCATGAGGCGATAGGCATCTGGTAACGAAGTGTTGCCTGAAACCGTAATCGTATTTGAGGTCATCCAGTCTTGAATTGTTTTCGTTGTCATCAGATTCTCCTTATAAATAATGGTTGGAAAAGTAGTCGTCTAGCTTTTTCTATGCGGCTTTTTAGAATAAAATTAATTGGATACTTATAATTTTGAAACTAAGGGAATTACACGATTTCGACTATGGTCTGCAATCTTCTTCATATCCTTTAAAACACCCGCTGGAAAAGGCACTTCAATTTCTTCGGGGCGAAAATCTGCATTTTTTATCCGTTGTATTTGCATATAAAGTCGGAAGGGTTGTTTTGTGCTACGCGTCATAATTAAGTGATCAACAAGGTTTTCCACCTCAGCAATTTCTTCTGCTTTGGCTGTTGTACTTGCCGCGAAGAGATACGTATATTGCTGCTCTTCTTGAATTGTGGCTTTCACTTTATCCAAAATGCTCCTCCCGTAGGTGCGAGAGAATAAGAGCAAATTTAAAGCCGAACAGAAAATCAAAATACCGATACCCTCATTTGGCACCATATCACAGGCTTGTTCAATAGCAGAATCCCATATTTGAGGCTTAACGATGTTGGCTTTAAAAACATTTCCTGTTGGCTCTGTCATTCCATCCAATGTTGCATCTAGTTCAATAAAGGCAACATTAGAAGCATAATCATTAAGGTCTAAGCCTGCGATACTCTTTAGCCCTGCGAAGATAAAGCTGTTATCGGGATATTGCAGTGACATAAAAACTACACTGCCCCCCTGTCTTAACCAATTTGCTACAAAAACATTACCAATTAAAGGTTTACCGGAGCCTCCTGGTCCAGTCAATAGCGTTGCGCTAGGAATCGGCAATCCGTCTGGCAACAAGCTATCGAACCATTCTTGGTGGGTAAAGAAGTTCTTCATTACCTATCCTCTCCAGTTTTGCTGCTCTTTTGTCAGAAAATTCTGGCGTTCTGCTTCATTCATCACAGCTATCTCCACCTTGTTCAATTCTCCACCGGCGGACTTTGCCGCAGCTTTCAGGCTGTTGATCATATAATCACGCACGTTCTCCGGAATACCGGGAAAGGGCAAGATGATTGTCAATGTTGCTTTTCCATCCGAGGTTACTTCAATATCACGGAGCATACCTAAATCAAGTAAGGTTGCAGCAATAGACGGGTGCTCAACTTTCTCCAACGCATCTATGATATTTTGTGAATTATTTGTGTTTGTCATATTTTTCCGTATCCTTTTGGGTTTGTTTATTATTTTTCAGTAGGGTAATATGCGGGCGAAGCACTCCAGAATCGAATCCCGTATCGTTCGACTGTCTGTGCCTTCCCGCTATCTGCTAACGCTTTCAGCGTAGAATTGATTTCTTTTGGGGACCACAAATTTAAGGTCTTGATTAGTTCACTCTCTCGCATGGGATGGCGGGTGATAATCCCGACAATTGCATCCACCAAAGATTCGTTTCCGCTGATGTCAAAAGAACCACTAGCAGGGTGTACGATATTGGCTATATCGCCAAAAATGGCACGCGCACGTAACAATCCTTCTTCATCAGGGGGCTGAACCCAAGTTTCTACGGGAGGACGTGTAGGTTGAATAATATGCACCTCATCTGCTTGGATGCGTTGAAGAAGAAGCGCAATTTCTTTTAATGCCGCTTCTGTATCATTTAAGCCTCGCATTAACATGACCTCTACCCAGAGTTTACCTTGGTACTCCTCCCTAAACGCAATTAATCCATCTACGAGACGCTTAAACGTGGTCTCTGGGTGAGGTCGATTGATTTTTTTATAGAGCTGGGCATTGCCTGCGTCCAGAGATGGCAGGACAGCGTCTGCCGCCGAGAGTTCAGCGCGTATCTCTGGCAAATAAAGTAAGGATCCATTAGTAATCACCGCGACGGGGAGGTCGGTCAACATTTTCACTCCACGGATTAACTCGCCAATACTGGCATGTAGCGTTGTCTCTCCAGAGCCAACAAAAGTAATCCAATCAATTTCGCCGGATTTGTGATTTTTTAAGGTTTCCTTTACTTCGGTTAAAATATCTTTGGGAGGAATATAATCTAATCGCTCATTTATTAGAGGGCGAGAGCGTCCCAACTGACAATAAACACAATTCCAGTTACAGGTCTTGAGTGGGACGGGATCAATTCCTAGGGATTGACCCAATCGCCGCGAGGGGACGGGACCAAAAACATATTTCATGAGAATTCTCCATAACTCTTCATGCTACCGTTCTCCGAAAAGTTTCGTGCCAATCCGCACGATATTCGCGCCTTCTTCGATGGCGATTTGATAGCTATTGCTCATCCCCATCGAAAGATAGCGCATTTCTACATTGGGGATATTCTTTGCCGCAAGACGTTCAAATGCCTCTCGTGTTGCCTTGAAATAGGAACGGCTTTCTTCTGGCTCACCGAAACGGGGTCCCATTGTCATCAATCCTTCGATATGAAGATGTTCGAGCGTATTAATTTTCTGAATAAAGTCATCCACATCTTTGGGAAGAATGCCAGTTTTATTTGATTCGCTTCCGCTATTAATTTCGATAAGAATAGGCATCTTTTTTCCGAGATTCGCACAGTGACGATCTAAAGTTTGGGCAAGCCGTAGCGAGTCAACGGTTTCAACCATATCAAAGTTTTGTACAACAACTTTGGCTTTATTGCGTTGAAGATGCCCAATAAAATGCCATTCTGCACCTTTCCCTATGCTTTGGACAATCGGCAATGCCTCTTGAAGATAGTTATAGCCAAAATGAGTCACGCCGGCTTCAATAGCAACTTGCACCTCCTCCAACGAACGCGTCTTAGCAGCCGCTACCAACAAAACATCCGCTGGGATAGTATCCAAAATTCGTCTAACCGATTTGCCGATTGTATCCATTTCTATGTTCATATTTCACTCCAACGTATTTTCACTAATATTCACAATATGCTTAAAACGTAATTGCTCAAAATGTTGATGTTATTGCCCAAGCTATCTATGAATGAATTCATAGGCTGATACGGGAAGTCCGTTTAAACAGACTTGGTATTTCAGCATGGGATTTCAATCCCATGCCAAAGATTTTGAGCAACTACCTTAAAACTTCTCTAAACTTTTGCTCTAACAAGCAACAAGGGGCGGTTTACGAGATGCAAAACACCCGCCGCCACACTGCCGTAGAAGACATGAGATAAACCAGTGCGTCCATGGCTAGCCATAGCAATCAGGTCTGCTTCTTCTCGTTCAGCAACGCTGACAATTGTTCCGACAACAGGTCCTTCTTCAACGAATGACTTGCCTCGGATACCTTTCTCTCGAAATCTCCCGACAAGCCCGTCCAGATAGCCTTTCGCTCCCTGAGCGATTGCATCGTGCGTACCTTCCTCTAGCCCCGCGCCACCTACATAGCCATACATCCCTGGGTATACATAGAATTGTTCAGTTACCTGCAAGAAGATTATTTCTGCATCAAAACAACGTGCTATTTCTTCCACTTGAGGTAGTATTGCTTCAGCTCGATGAGAGCCATCTAGGGGAACTAAAATAGTTTTGTACATATTATTTTCCTTTTTTTAGAACCACGCATTAGATATCGCAATCAAAACAACAATAAAGATGCCAACATTCAGTATTGATTTGCCAAATAAAGGCATCCAAGTTCACTTTTAAGGCTCAAAGCGTTTTGCTAAGTACTATAAATAACGACAACCCAATCCCTGCCAAGAAAGAAATGGTGGAATGTTTCTTCTCGTGCTCCCTTGCCTCGGGTAAAAGATGAGAAGCAGACACATATAAGAGGACACCGGCTACAAATCCTAGCAATAACCCAAGTGTTGGTTTATCTAATTTGCTAACAAATGGATAGACAACAAATGCGCCCAAGGGAGTAGTAAGCCCTGCTATTAAAAAAGCGTAGAGCATAGCAAGTTTCTTGTTTACGCCTCCCTTGATTAGAAAGAGATAAGTGATAACACCTTCGGCAAATTCGTGAATGACCAAGCCTGTAGCAGAAAGAACGCCTACCAAAATGGAAACATTAAAAGTCACCGTGTAGACGAGTCCATCAACAAAGGAGTGAATACCGATTCCTTCCGCGGCAGTCACGCCAAATGCGAGTTCTTTTTCTTTTGTGCGCCTCTTTACCAACTCGTTAGAAAAAAACATGAACAAAAAACCAACTAAAGCCGCAACGCCTGCGTAAGCATTCGTTTGAGATGCTTTTGGTAATGTCAATACTAATGCGGATGAAACCAACATCCCCGCTGCAAAACACATAAAATAAGTTTTTGTTTTTTCAGCCCACTCTTGATAATTATAAATGGCTAAAATCCCCAACCCATTAATGAGGGCAGCAAGAAAAGCAAATCCCGATATCCATAAGAAAGTTGTATCTTTCATCTTTTCTCCAAAACAGTTTTACCCAATGAGATTGT
>CAZAWS010000151.1:0-2976 GCA_964488755.1 uncultured Anaerolineaceae bacterium
TCAATGGGCAGACGTTTAGCCAACGCTACTTATTTTGCTTCACACGACGTTGATGATGCAACAGGATTAAGTTACGCAATGGATTTGACTCCATTGATTAAAAATCCCGATTTAGATATTCAGGAATATGTACAAGGTTTTATCAATCGCTTTTCTAATGATGTTGGAAGTTTGATCGAAGCAGTAAGTTGATTTGTAACGCAACATTCATGTTGCACTTTAGGCAAGATAAATCTTGCGCTACGCTTTTCTAAAAAGGAGGTGTTGCCCTCGACCATGCAAGAAAACACGAAGATTGTTAGAGAAACAATCCGTGAAATAATGTAGGATGAAATAGAATTCATCCTATAATCTAAAAAAAACTAGGAGAAAGAAATGAAAAAGACACTATTTGTTGTATTTATGCTCATGGCTCTCGTATTGACAGCCTGTGGTGGCGCAGCCCCCGCTGAAGAAGCACCTGCCGCCGAAGCCCCCGCTGCTGAAGAAGCTCCCGTAGCCGAAGAAGCACCCGCCGCAGCAGAAGAAGAACCTGCTGTAGAAGAAGCCCCCGTTGCCGAAGCAGTCGAATTGACCTTAGGCTCCTGGCGTGTTGATGATGTTGATGCTTGGGACGCAATTTTAGCTGCTTTCACTGCTGAAAATCCTAATATCATCGTTAACTTCGACCCCACCAATCCCCCCGATTACAACGCCACCCTTCGCACCCAACTCGAAACCGGCACCGCCCCCGACCTTTTCTTTGTTCGCTCATTTGCTACCGGTCTAGAACTCTTTGATGCTGGCTACGTTGCCTCTCTCGCAGACCTCCCCGGTTTGGCAGAGAATGTTCCCGCTGGCGCAATCGCTCCTTGGGCAACCGCTGAAGGTGAAGCATTCGCAGTCCCCATCGCTGCTGTTTCTCACGGCATTTACTACAACCAAGACCTCTTTGAAGCCAATGGCATCGAAGTTCCCCAAACTTGGGAAGAGTTGCTTGCCGCCGCTCAAACGCTGAAAGACGCTGGCGTAACGCCATTCGCTAACGGCACAAAAGACGCTTGGGACATCAACGAAGTCGTCATGATGACTCTTATCCCCAATAATGTTGGTGGTCTTGATGGACGTATGGCATACCTCAACGGCGAACGCTGCTTCAACGATGCCGACATGGTTGCCGCTTATACCCAAATTCAAGATTTAGCTCCCTTCCTTCCCGATAGCTACACTGCTACCGATTACTACACTTCACAACAACTTTTCGTGCAAGGTCAAGCCGCAATGATGTTTGACGGCTCTTGGAGCATCTCCGCTTTCGAGAAAGATGCCCCCGAATTCAACTGGAGCGTATTCGCCGCACCCCCAGCCGAAGGGAAAGATCAATATATCTCCTTCCACATGGATGCCGCAATCGGTATGAACCCCGCAACCGAAAATGCAGAAGCCGCGAAGACCTTCCTCGAATGGCTCGAAGGCGAATCCTTTGCTGAAGCATTTGGTAATGGCGTTCCCGGCTTCTTCCCTGTCAGCAACAACGTCCCCACCCTCACCGACCCCGTTGCTAACGCTTTCTTAGCCTTCAACGGCAACGCCGCCGGCACCGACATCCGCTTTGTCTGGGAAAAATTGCTCGCATCCCCAGAAGGCGCGCCCAGCACCTACGCGGTGATGAACGATGGCGTAATCGCCGTTCTCGCTGGCGAACAGACTCCGCAAGAAGCGGCAGATAGCCTCCAAGAAGCAATCGCATCTTGGTACGAACCTGCTCAAAATTGTAAATAAGAATATAATAAACCTGACAGGTCTATAAGACTTGTCAGGTTTTTTTCTTTTTTGGATAAAAAACCGCACCGCCCTTGATTTGGGCTTGGGTGCGGCACCCAAATATCTTCTCGGCGTGAGCAAAAAAACGTCCACGCCAAAGAGATGCTGACCAGCGGCAAGCAAGTCCAAAACGCGCGTGAAGCGGCTTTTTATCCCATAAAACAATGGGCTAAATGGAGAAAGAGTGACATGATAAAAAATCTCAAGAAATACATCCAAGAAAACGGGATTTGGCTCTTATTTTTATTGCCCGCCCTACTCATTTATCTCGTCTTTATGGCGGCTCCGCTTCTCGACTCGATGCGCCTGAGCCTTTATACGGGCAAAGGCTACACGCCCACAGAATTTGTGGGGTTGCAAAATTATATAGAGCTTTTCACAAACCCTGTTTGGAAAGAAAGGTTTTTGGGGGCATTAAAAAACACCGTTATTTTCTTTTCTATTCACATGATTGTGCAAAATAGTTTGGGGTTATTTTTTGCCAATTTATTATCGCAAGACTTCAAAGGGAGAAACTTTTTTCGCACCGTTATCTTTGCGCCCGCCACCCTCTCCGTTCTCGTAACGGGATTTTTATGGACGCTCATTCTCAACCCACACTGGGGCGCAATTAATCAAACCTTGAAGGCAATTGGACTGGATTCTTGGGCAAAACCTTGGCTGGGGGATAAAAGTTTAGCCCTCCCCACCATTTCGCTGACCTCTGTTTGGCAATGGGTCGGGATGCCCACCGTTCTCTTTTTGGCGGGGTTGCTGGGCATCTCTGAAGAAGTTCTAGAAGCCGCTCGCGTAGATGGTGCTTCTAGTTGGAATATTTTCTGGCGGATTAAAGTTCCCCTGCTCAAGCCCGTATTTGGCGTTGTGGGTATCTTGACATTTGTTGATAACTTCAACGCTTTCGATGTCATCTACGCAATGGCGGGCGCAAAAGGAGAACCCGGATATTCCGCTGACCTTCTTGCAACCTTCTTCTACAGAACAGGCATCGCAGGGGAGCATCCTATCGGCATCCCCAACATGGGGATGGGCGCAGCAATTGCAACCATCACTTTTGCAATTTTGATGACGGGCGTGCTAATTTGGCTCTATTCATCTCGTAAGAACGAAGATATAGCTTAACCTTAAAAATATGCACCACAAAGACACGGAGAACACAAAGTTTTTCTCTGTGTC
>CAZAWS010000151.1:3076-5219 GCA_964488755.1 uncultured Anaerolineaceae bacterium
CTTTGTGGTGAAATATTAAGCTCACTCAGGAGTATCGTTATGAGCCGCAAACAAAAAGCATTCACCTATTTTGCCCTCTCCTTATGGGCATTTGTCGCCATTTTCCCAATTTGGACATTAATCATCAACTCTTTTAAACCCCAAAAAGAGATTTTCAGCAATCCATTTGGCTTACCACAAAATTTCACTTTAGATGGTTATAAAGCTGTTTGGCTCAAAGGAAATTTTGGGGCATATTTTCTCAATACCATTTATGTCACTGTCATTTCGCTTACTTTGATTATCTTTTTTGGCTCACTTGCGGCGTATGCCCTCGCAAAATGGAATTCAAAAGCCAGCACCGCCCTTTACGTTTTCTTCATTGCAGGGCTAATGATTCCGATCCGTTTAGCCACAATTGACCTTGTTCGCATCATGCAATTTCTCAAACTACAAGATACCATTTGGAGCTTAATCCCCGTCTACATCGCAATGGGGATGCCAATTTCCATCTTTATCCTGACCGCTTTCGTCAAAACCCTCCCCAGAGAAATGTTCGATGCCGCCAAAGTAGATGGCGCATCCGAGTGGCGCATTTATTTGCAAATTGTTCTCCCACTTTTGCGCCCAGCTATGGCAACAGTCGCCATCTTCAATATGATGAAAATCTGGAACGATTTCTGGTTCCCGCTTGTTTTTATTAGAGCCGAAAAATCTCGCACAGTTGCGCTTGGTGTATCGCTTCTCTTCGGACAATATCGCACAGATTGGACTCGCGCACTTAGCACCCTTTCTCTGGCAGCCATCCCGATTTTAATGCTTTATATTCTGCTCTCAAGAGAATTTATTAAGGGATTAACAGCAGGCGCGGTAAAAGGCTAAATCTTTTTTTGGATGAAAAGCCGAGGCGCGTGTTTTGGGCTTGATTGCCCTTGAATAGCATTTTCTTGGCAAATAACTTAATATCTCCCCCTCGCAGTAAGGGCTTTCGCGAAGCATCCCTTTGGGGCAGCCCTTAAAACCTTATGACCCTCCACTCTGAAATTCTCGAACAACCTGCTCGATTAGAAAACCTACTTTCATCTCAACGAAAAACTGTTGAAGAAATAGCAAAGGCTATTTCCTCGCATGATATTCAATTTGTCTTTCTCGCGGCACGCGGCACATCTGATAACGCGGGAAGATATGCCAATTATCTTTGGGGAGCAAAAAACAGTCTCCCGATGGCGTTGGCGACACCCTCCCTCTTCACTTATTATCAGCAACCGCCCAAAATAAAAAACGCGCTGGTTGTTGGGATTTCGCAATCCGGGCAATCTCCCGATATTGTCAGCGTTTTGGCAGAAGGGAAAAAACAAGGAAATCTGACCTTAGCAATCACCAACGAATCTAATTCTCCTTTAGCCCAAAACGCTGATTTTGTCCTTGATATCCAAGCTGGGGATGAGAAAGCTGTTGCAGCGACAAAGACCTATACATCGCAACTAATGTCTATCGCCATGCTTTCCGCGGCAATGTCGGGGTTGGCATCACACTGGGGGGAGCTGGAACAAGTTTCGGGTTGGGCGCGTGACGCACTTCTCCAAGATCAGAAAATTGCTCAAGCCGCGCAACGCTATCGTTATATGCAACAATCTGTGGTGTTGGGACGCGGCTATAATTACGCCACTGCCTTTGAATGGGCATTAAAACTCAAAGAATTAACCTACGTTGCAGCAGAACCCTATTCCTCCGCAGACTTCAAACATGGTCCCGTTGCGATAGTCGAGAGCGGATTTCCCGTCTTCGCGATTTCGCCAAAAGGGAAAGTTTTTGAATCGATGCTGAGTATGCTCAAATATCTAAAAAAAGACCTTTTGGCAGAATTAATTGTCATTTCAAACAATCAAGAAGCCTTAAAGTTAGCACAAATCCCTATAGAAATTTCGCCTAATATCCCCGAATGGCTTACACCGCTGATTAGCATTATCCCCGCACAGTTATTTGCTTATCATTTGACGCTGGCGAAGGGATATAATTCCGAAGAACCGCGCACGATACAGAAGGTGACTGAGACGCGTTGATATTACATTCTCCTGGACACAAAAAGCCCCTGCTCCTTCTTGGAAGCAGGGATTTTCATTTAAATGCTAAACCATCATCCCCTTCGGTCTATACTGCAACG
>CAZAWS010000152.1:0-5207 GCA_964488755.1 uncultured Anaerolineaceae bacterium
GCTTAAGTCTGAGGTCTTATGTCTGAACGCTTAGAAATATAGAACAATCCTAATGCGACATTCGTGTCGCCCTACCCTAAAATGTGACATAAATGTCGCTTTACGAGAATAGCTATGAAATTTAAAAGCACCTTCTTCCTCATCATTGCATTAGCACTCACTGCTTGCTCCTCTTCTGTGCCCTCTGCTCCCTCACCAGCTACAGAAGAAATTGTGCCAACTGCCTCTTTAGAGCCAGCAACAGAAACGCCTGTCCCACCTACAGAAACTGCTATCCCCGCACCTACCGAAGTGCCGCTGGAGCGAGCGCAATATGACCTTAACGCTACCCTTGATTACGCGGGCAAAACTGTAGAAGTAGAAGAAAAAATCATCTACCCCAATAAAAGCGGAGAGAGCCTCAACGATTTGCTCCTCGCCGTAGAGCCTAATTTTTGGGCAAATGGATTTATTCTGCATGAACTCAGCGTGAGTGGCGCATCGGCTAATTACAACCTCGAGGGGCAAAGAATGACCATTCCCCTCACTGCGCCTTTGGAGTCAAATCAAAAGATAGAAATAAATATCAAGTATTCGCTCAATCTCCCCTTCGCGATGCAAGGCGACCCAACCACGCAGCGCGCGAGAATTTATGGCTATACCAATCGGCAGGTTAATCTCACCAATTGGTATCCTTTTGTAGTGCCGCGCAAAAATGGCGCATGGCAATTGCCCAACCCTTGGCATTTTGGCGAGCATCTCGTTTACGATGCGGCAGATTATAAGGTCAACTTCACAGTCAACGATGCGGCGGTGGTTGTCGCGGCAAGTGCTAACGCAGAATCTACAGCTCAGGGGCGGGCATACACGCTCAAATCTGGGCGCGCCTTCGTTCTATCTGCCAGTTCCGATTATAAAGTTTTGAGTCAGCAAGTTGGCGATGTGACTGTCTATAGCTATTATTATCCGCTTTTTGATACGCCCGCGCAGGAGGTGCTAAACGTGAGCGTGAAAGCTTTACAGCTTTTTTCTCGGCTTTATGGCGAGTACCCGCATAAATCGCTAACGGCGGTGCAGGGCGATTTCAACGATGGCATGGAGTATTCGGGGTTTTATTTTCAGTCGAACGGATTTTATAATACCTATGATGGCACGGCGCAAAATTATCTCACTTTTGTCTCGGCACACGAGACCGCACATCAGTGGTTTTTTGAGAGCGTGGCAAACGACCAAGCTAATGAACCCTGGCTCGATGAAATGCTCGCCACCTACAGCGAGCGACTTTATTACGAAAACTATCACCCCGAATCGCTAGATTGGTGGTGGCAAGCGCGCATGTTTGACTATAACCCCAACACTTGGCTCGATATGGCAGTGAGCGAAAACCCCAGCGAGCGGGCGTATTGGAGTTCCACTTATTTTCACGGGGCACATTTTCTCGAAGAGTTGCGCACCCGCATCGGTGATGAGGCGTTTTTTGCCTTTTTGCTCGATTATCGCGCCCAGCTTGCGGGCAAAATCGCCACTGGTGATGATTTTTTCAGAATTTTGCGTGAGCATACGGATGTCGATTTTTCAGATATAACGGTGAGATATTTTAGGGAGCCGCGATGAGATTTTTCATCCTTGCTCTAGCCGCCGTCCTCGGCGGCGGTATTCGCAAAACCCGCCGCTGGGGACAGCGGCTAGAGCGTGTTTGGATTGGTGCTTTTCTTATAGGATTTTTTCTACTAACCGGATGCGCGTCTCTAACGCCTCTGCCCTCTTCAACTGCGATACAAACGCGTGTCAGCTTGGGAACTGAAACCCCAACCGCGTTCCTGCCTGCGACACCTACCGCTACCGAGCGCGCGACATCTACTTTTACGCCATCTCCAACATTTTCACCTACGCCAACACCTTCTCCTACTGCGACAGCAACCCCCGCATGGATGGGCAGAAAACTCCCCCTCTACACTCTCCGCGCCGACCTAGATTTTGCCGCACACACCCTCGAAGTAGAAGAAGAAATCATCTACACCAATCGAACAGGCGTTGAGCTAGATAAATTAGTGCTGGTAGTAGAGACAAATCGCCGCCCTGATATTTTTCATTTAGAAAGCCTCAAACTTAACGGAGAAAAAATTAAGCCAAGCCTCGAGGGGGCGCGCCTAGACATTCCGCTAGAGCCGAGATTGCTTCCAGACGAAGGCGTTATTATAGAAATTATTTATCGTTTAGATATTCCCGCAAAAGCAAGAGATGAAGTTTTCGGCTATCTCCCGTCTCAAATTAATATCGTAAATTGGTATCCCTTCGTCGCGCCTTATACCGCAGAAAAAGGATGGCTTATTTATGCGCCCAGTGGCGTTGGCGAACATCTGGTTTATGAGACCTCCGATTTTGATGTAAAACTCAAAGTGAGCGATAATCTAGTCGTTGCCGCAAGCGCAGAAGGCGAAACAGCCGATGATGGTTGGGTGCATTACGAACATAAATCCGCGCGGGCTTTTGTCTTTTCGGTTGGGTCGCACTTAAGCTCACAAACGGTAGCAAGTGAAAACGCGCGCGTCACCTCCTACTTCTTCCCAGATTACGAAGAAGAAAGTACCGCGCTCCTCGAAGCGTCATCCAAAGCGATAGACGTTTTCAGCGAACGCTACGCCCCTTTTCCCTACGAGAGTTTGAGTATTGTGCAAACAGAATTAAATGATGGCATGGAGTACGACGGGCTAATTTTTGTGGGCAGAAAATTTTATGATGAGTATGACGGGACGATTAAAAATAATCTCATTATGCTAACTGTGCATGAAATCGCGCATCAGTGGTGGTTTGGGGCAGTGGGCAACGACAACGCGCTAGAGCCGTGGATAGACGAGGCGATGGCATTATATAGCGAGCGGATTTTTTATGAGACCGTATACCCTTATCCCCTTGGCTGGTGGTGGCATTTTCGGATTTATTGGTTTAAGCCCAAAGGCTGGGTAAACGCCACAATTTACGATGGTTATGATTTTCGCGCTTATACTAACGCGGTTTATTATCGTGGCGGGCTATTTTTAGAAGATTTGCGTGACCGCATAGGCGAAAAAGCTTTTAACGCCTTTCTGCAAGATTACGCGAAGAGTTACGCGGGTAAAATAGCTACATCGGACGATTTTTTTATGGTCTTAGATAGAAATACCACGGAAGACTATAGTGATTTACTTGAAGAATACTTTAGGTAAAATGTGAAACGTGAAATTCAAATCACGTTTCATGCCTTTACTTTTCACTCCTTATGAAATTTACCCCAAAAGAAATAGCCTCTCTCTCCAAAGATTTTGAAAAAGCATCCCCGCAAGAAATTATTCAGTGGGCGGTAGATGAATTCTGCCCAAGTATTGTTTTAAGTTCATCTTTTCAAACTCAAAGTGTGCCCCTTTTATATATGGTCAAAGAAATTCATCCCAAAATACGCATTTTCTTTTTAGATACAGGCATGCACTTTTGGGATACGCTCATTTTCCGCGAGCATCTTGGGAAAATTTGGGATTTGAATATTGTAGACCTTCGTCCCGACGAAAAATGGCACGCTGTTTTGCGCCATTTTGGCACCGATCTCCCCGATACTGATCCCAATTTATGTTGCTATATCCGCAAAGTGCAACCGATGCAAAAAGCGATGGAGGGATTAGACGCGTGGATTACGGGGATTCGCCGTGACCAGACCGAAAATCGCGCCCACGCCCAAATTTTGGAATATACACGGGATGGATTGCTTCGCATCGCTCCGCTCTTAAATTGGACGGGGGACGCGGTCTTCAACTTTATCGCGGAAAAGAACTTGCCGCGCCACCCCCTGCCACACTCACGCTATCCCAGCATTGGATGCAAACCCTGCACCCGCGCCATCCAACCCAACGAAGGAGAACGCGATGGTCGCTGGACAGGCAAAAGCAAAACAGAATGTGGCTTGCATACCGATATGTTTAATAAAAATGGCTTTACTGAGGATGATTTTAAGAACCTACCCCCTCTTTAATCTCCCCCGATGGGGGAGAATTTCGTAATCAGAAGACCCCGTTCCCTGCAAGGGAACGGGGTCTTCTGCCTATTTCTGATAAAAGCTCTTTACAAAAACATCTTAGGCGATTCACGAAAAACAGTTATCGAAAACACATATTTCGTATTGCGTATTTCGTAATGCTTTTCCTTATGCAATACGTTTTACGCAATACGAAAACGAAAAAATTCAATTCAGGAATCGCTCTACATGGGGTCTTGGATTTCAGCGGCACGAAGCGTGTTACGCATGAGCATTGCAATAGTCATCGGTCCAACACCACCGGGTGAGGGGGAAACCGCGCCAGCGACTTCGGCAACTTCATCGTAGGCTACGTCACCTGTGAGGTAATAGCCTTTTTCTTTGGTCTCATCATCAACGCGATGTGTACCTACGTCAATCACGACTGCGCCGGGTTTAACCCAATCTTTCTTTACCATTTCTTCACGTCCAACTGCCGCGATAAGTACATCGGCTTCGGCACAAATTTCTTTCAAATTCTTGGTGCGTGAGTGACAAATAGTCACGGTTGCATTGCGTTTCACGAGAAGCAATGCCATCGGCATCCCAACGATATTCGAACGCCCCAAAACAACCGCGTTTGCACCTTCTAATTCCACGCCCGATTTATCGAGCATCACGAGACAACCATTGGGGGTGCAAGGAACAAAGAGAGGTTCACGTCCTTTTTGCGCCAAGCGTCCGATATTGATGGGATGGAAACCGTCTATATCTTTGGTAAGATCAATTGCTTGCAAAACTTTTTCTTCATCAAGATGATCTGGGAGAGGGAGTTGAACGAGAATGCCGTTTACTGTAGGGTCAGCGTTTAACTTTGAAACTAATGCCTCAACTTCTTCTTGGCTGGCATCAGCATCAAGCGTGTGAGAGAAGGAATTCATCCCCAATCTTTCGCACATGCGTTTTTTCATCCCAACGTAAACCTCAGATGCGGGGTCTGAACCAACTAAAACTGTCGCCAACCCAGGTTTAGGCTTTCCAGCGGCAGTACGTTCGGCGACACCTGCTTTTACTTCTTCGCGCACTTCTTGTGCCATTAATTTGCCATCAATTTTTTTTGCGGTCATATTTTCTCCTATTAAAACTATGGGAATATAAGCGGATGCAATAGCTACACTCGCTTATTATACATTTGTCTGACAACTTCGTGAAGTAACAGATGTCACTCCGCGAAAATCTGTCT
>CAZAWS010000153.1:0-5174 GCA_964488755.1 uncultured Anaerolineaceae bacterium
CAAAAAATTATGAGCATAAAAAAGCGCAAATCGAATATAGTGGGAATAATTCTTTCACTATTGATTGGGACACTTGTCCTCTTCAATACAGAAAGCGTATTTGCCGCGCCAAACCCTCCTCCCGAACCTGACCGCTACACAGCCATTACCATAGAATATACCTCTTACGAATGGTGGCTTTTGCGCTGGTCAGATAGCGAATTGATTTGTGAAATTACAATCGAGCATGAAGGGATGCCTACGCCAAACGAAATTTACGTTGCTTGTGGCGAAGATGTCTATGATGTCTGGATGGCGCATGATACTTGCCCCGCTGAAATTCTGAATGAAAACCCAGAAGAATGTCCGGGATATTATTTGCATCTTGTTTCTAGCACGCCAAAAGTACGGGAAATAGCGTTAGCGTTGCCGCCTGCCATTGTGTGGTTAGACCTTGAAGGCTGTGTCGTTGAAGATGGAACAAACCGATGCGACCTCCCCCCTGTGCTTGCTTTGCGTGGAGACGAGCCGCTTGCCGGAGAAGAAATTCTCCGCGTTAATGGTGAATTAGACGGCGTGCCCTTCTCATGCGATTCTGCCAACTGTGACCTTCCCCTTGCGGAAACAGACAAAGATGGAGCCAATCTTATTTTTTGGGCAGATTCAAGTTATGGAGATAGCAGTTATCTTTTCGATGCCTACTTGCGCGTTATCTATATAGAAAATGAAGATGACACTCATTTTTGGTATGTAGATGTGCTTAGTTTACAGTGGCGCGGTGAAGCAAATGCCAGCTGTGCCGAAAGTTGGGATGCCTTCCCTCCCATCGGTGGTGTTCCCCTTTGGCTTTCTACACCAGAAGATGTCACAGATTTAGAAACAGACAATTCCTATGCTTACCTCGCGGGGAATTTGATTTTAAACGGCGTAGTTGACGCCAGCCACTGCGCTGATTTTGGTTTAGATGTAAATGGGCAAGCCACCACTTGTGGCCTCGAAGCCGCGCAACCAGAAATGATTGCATGGCAAAATCATTTTGATGACCTCATCATGGAAGCCGCAGAAGAGACCAATGTACCCGCCACCTTAATCAAAAGAATCTTTGCTCGTGAAAGTCAATTTTGGCCCGGTGTATTCAACGCAGGCACTGATGTCGGTTTGGGACAATTAACAGAAAACGGAGCCGATATTGCTTTTCTTTGGAATCCCATCTTTTTTGAAGAATTTTGTCCCTTTGTTTTTGAAGGCGAAGTATGTGATGGTGGATATCTAAGCTTAGATGAGGCACAGCAAGACAGAATACGTGGGGCATTGGTCTATAGCGTAAATGCCTTAGATGAAGATGCTCCTTTAGGCGTTGATGTTCCCCAAGCAAATTATAGTGTGAGTGTTTTTGCTAATACGCTTTTGGGGAGTTGCAGACAAACAGGGTGGGTTATGTGGAATAACACAGAACTCAATCCCGGCACAACAACGGGCTTTGAAGATTTATGGAAGTTTACACTCGTAGACTATAACGCGGGTGCAGGATGTCTTTCGTTAGCACTTGGTGAGACTATGCAAAAGGGGCAAGTATTAAATTGGGAAAATCTCTCATCTAATTTTACAGTTGTTTGCGAAGGGACAAAAGATTATGTAGAAGAAATTTCTAAATAAAAATTGCTAAATTTGAAGATTGAAAATATGGTAAACTTTCTTCCGTTGGGGAGTAGCTAACCTGTCCCCACAGGATGAATTGTCGTCAACACAGATTTGGAAGGGTGATGCACGTCACTCCAATCTCGGTAATTCAACGCTTTTGCGAAGGCAAGACCAACACGCAGTGATACGCGTGTTGGTCTTTTTAATAATGATAAATGTGCACTGCATCTTCTTTTGGATGCGTTGCACATCGGATATCAAAAAAATATTTTGTATTGCGTATTTCGTAAAAAATTGGGTAGTGGCTAAAATTGACTGACGCTTGCCCCCTTTTGGGGAAGGCTAGGCAGTGTCCTGAGCCTGTTGAAGGGAAGGGGAAAAAGTGCGAAACACCTATTTTCATATCAGTCAAAATTTACCATTACCAAAAACCTTAAGTCTTAAGTCTAAAGTCAGAGGTCTCAAAAATGATAGGAAATAAAGAATGGTACGCCCTAAATTCAAAAGATGTCCTGAAGCATCTTGAAGTACAAGAAAATGGATTAAGCACCGCCGAAGCCGAAAAACGCTTGGCGAATTATGGGCAAAATCAACTCACTGAAGCACCCCGTCCCGGATTTTGGGCAAAATTGTGGGCGCAACTAAATAATTTTGTGGTCATGCTTTTATTGGTTGCCGCAGTAATTTCGGGCATTCTCGGATGGCAAGAATTTCAACACACAGGCGATAGTAGCTCTTTTGTTGAGCCGGGCGCAATTTTAATGATTGTGGTGTTAAACGCCGTTTTGGGATTAATCCAAGAAGGCAAAGCCGAAGAAGCCCTCGCCTCACTTAAAAAAATGTCAGCACCCGATGCACAGGTTTTGCGAGATGGCAAACGTACCAGCATCCCCTCACATAATTTAGTGCCAGGCGATATCGTTTATCTCGAAGCGGGTAATTACGTCCCCGCCGATGTGCGGCTGATAGAAGCGATTAATTTGCGCGTAGAAGAAGCCTCACTCACCGGCGAATCGCTCCCTGTGCAGAAAAATGCGTCGGTACGGCTCGATAAAAATGTCCCCATCGGTGATAGAAAAAACACCGCCTTTATGGGAACCACTATTTCTTACGGGCGTGGACGCGGCGTTGTCACCGATACGGGCATGAAAACCCAGCTTGGTCTCATCGCCGAGATGCTTTCCAGCGTTGAAACCGAAGTGACCCCGCTCCAACGCAAACTTGATGAGCTAGGCAAAACTCTCAGTATTATTTCTCTCTTTTTGGTTGGCATCGTTTTCCTTGTTTCCGTTTTCAATAATACAGATTTCTCGCTTTTCCTCCAAGCCCCCGCAGATTATTTTGTGGAATTTGGCAAAGAAATCAGCGAAGCCTTCATCATCGCGATTTCTTTGGCGATAGCGGCGGTGCCAGAGGGATTGCCCGCAGTCGTCACGATTTCTCTAGCTTTGGGTATGCGGGAGATGGTGAAACGGCACGCCCTTATCCGTAAACTTGCTTCCGTTGAGACACTCGGTTCTGCCACCATCATTTGTTCCGATAAAACAGGCACCCTAACCCAAAACGAGATGACCGTAACCCAGCTTTGGGTGGATGGACGCTTTGTTGATATTTCGGGCAAGGGATATACACCAGAAGGTAGTTTTTCTGTTGATGAAAAAGAAATTGACTTCAAAAATTATCCCGCTGTTCTGACCACATTATGGTTGGGCGTTTTAAATAACGACTCATTCATCGAAAGAACTGGCGAAAGCGATGAAGAAACCACCTATCGTGTTGTGGGCGACCCAACCGAAGGCGCACTTCTAGTCGCCGCCACCAAAACGGGGAATATCTGCGACAATTTCGAAGAATCCTACCCGCGTGAGGGAGAGGTTCCTTTTGATTCTGAACGCAAAAGGATGATTACTATCAACGATGTAGAAGTCCCTCACGTTGAAGACCTTTCTCCCTTCACAGATGAACGCTATCGTGGCTGGGATGTAATCACTGTAAAAGGTGCGCCAGATCGTGTCATTGATCTTTGTACCCAATATCAGGGCATGGACGATGAAGCTCTCCCGCTTACAGACGCAGCAAAAAATCGTATTTTAGCGGCAAATGAAAAAATGACGAATAATGCCTTGCGCGTTTTGAGCGTAGCCTACAGGCTCGACCAAGATGTGCCAGATGATGGGGTAGAAATTGAAGAATTAGAACAAGACTTGGTTTTTGTTGGCTTAATTGGCATGATAGACCCTGCTCGCGTCGAAGTTCGCCCAGCATTAGAGAGTGCGAAAAAAGCAGGCATTCGCACTGTCATGATTACGGGCGATTTCCCTAATACCGCCAAAGCCATCGCCGAAGATATTGGGCTAATGCGACCAGGAAAACAAGTCCTCACTGGTGCAGATTTAGATGAAATTAGCGATGAAGATTTAATTCAACAAATTGAAGAAACAGATGTCTTCGCTCGTGTTTCCCCAGAACACAAAATGCGTATCGTAGACGCTCTCCAAAATAATGATGAAGTAGTCGCCATGACAGGTGATGGGGTAAACGATGCCCCCGCCATCAAACGTGCCGATATTGGCGTAGCAATGGGCATCACAGGAACCGATGTTGCCAAAGAAACCGCCGAAATGGTACTCACCAATGATAACTACGCCAGCATCGTAGATGCGGTAGAGCAGGGGCGCATCATCTACAGCAATATCCGTAAATTTGTCTTTTTCTTGCTCTCTAGCAATGTGGCAGAGATTATGGTTATTTTTCTCGCTACCCTCGCTGGTTTACCTGTTCCGCTCACCGCTATTCAACTTCTCTGGCTCAATCTCGTCACTGATGGTGCACCCGCCCTTGCCCTAGCAATGGAAAAAGGTGATCCAGATGTAATGCAGAATAAGCCCCGCCCCAAAAATGAGCCGATTATTCACGGACCCATGCGTTTGGGCATCGTCATCCAAACCATTACGCAAACTAGCGTAGTTTTAACAGCATTTTCCTTAGGGCTACTTTGGCATCTCAAAGCGGGTGCAATTTTACCCGCAGGCGTAAATCCCATTCTTTATCTCATCCAATACGATTGGAGCGGTATAGATGTTCAAACGGCTGAAACGATGGCTTTTGTCACCCTTTCCCTCGCCGAATTATTCCGCTCCTACACCGTTCGCTCAGAAAAGGCTTCACTTTGGCGAATCGGCATTTTCTCGAATAAATATATGCAATACGCGGTCGGATTTTCGATGCTTTTGGTCATTCTGGTTGTCAATGTCCCCTTCTTGCAACCGATTTTCAACACGCATTTCCTGAGTGCGAAAGAGTGGGGCGTGGTGCTTACGCTCTCGCTCATTCCCGCAATTTCGGAGGAAATTACAAAATTTTTCTTGAGAAGAAAATAAAAACTCCCTAAATCCGAAAGATTTTATCGTGACATATTCTTAATGAAATTTCATCGGCTGTGGGTAATTGGTCTGAAATATCGCCCCCACCGCTGGGGACAGTGGCTAGAGTAGAGGGGGGGACCAATTACGGCTGTGGTGTTTATTCTCTTTGTCGTTTTGTCTTAAAAACTT
>CAZAWS010000154.1:0-5170 GCA_964488755.1 uncultured Anaerolineaceae bacterium
TAAAGTCTGAGGTCTGAACGCTTACTTTCTTTTTAGGCAGTTCTAAGTACGACTTGAACGGAATACTAAATCTTGACGATTATTTTAGAGCTTTATCCGTCACTCAGACCCAAATCGTAAGCCTCTGGTGCAATATCCAGCTTTCCACTCGAATCGATCATCCCCAAATAATCTTGAATTTCGCTTTGCACATCAGAAGTGCGAACGTGGCTAAAACGTACCCGCCCCATAAAGCGACTAATTTCCTTTTGTGTGCGCCCCATTGTCTCATAAGACACTTTAGCCGCCTCTTCTGGGTTGGTATTTACCCATTCTATCGCTTTTTCCAGTTCTTCTAAGAAAAGTTTGGCAACTTCAGGATTTTGCGTCAAAAACTCTTCCTTGAAAACAATCCCAGCGTTTGGAAGTCCGAAACTTTCAGGGTGTAATTCTTTCCAAACTTTGCTGTATGATACCGCCACCCGAACATCATCACTGCCCGACAAAGCATAACTTGCCTCAGGTTCACGAAGCAAAGCACTTTCTATCTCGCCATCAACAAGTCTTTGAGCGATTTCTGCGGGGCGGCCAAAAGGGTTGCCCACTTCACCGAAAATGAATTTAAAATCATCAGGATTTACGCCTGTAGCTTCCATCAAGTACTTGGTCACTTTAGAGGGCGGCGCGTTATTAATCAAGGGCATGTGAATCGTCTTTCCGCGCAAATCGGCAAAAGATTGCACATCTTTTAAGCGCGTTACTAAGGTGAAATTGTCCCAAACATCCACAGAAGCCAACTTAATTCCGCTATTCTTCTTTCCCAACAACTTCGAGATTGCTATGATTGCTGAAAAAGAAATATCCGCTTTCCCCTTTGCAATCCATGCTAAATGCTTTTCGGTTTGCTCCCAAACTTTCAACTCCGTAAAATCCACCCGCGACATCAACGCTTCCGATTTCAACATCCGCAAAATTACAGGGTAAGCAACCGGCGTGGCAGATTGCAAAACAATCGGCACGCGTTCCGCTTTTTGAGCAAAAGCCAACAAAGTATCTTCCATAGCCGCATAAAGTTTCTCTTCTTTTTCACGATAAAAATAGATATGGAACTCATTCTCGCTAATTTTCTGTGTCAGATGTGCCCAGCCCATATCTAACAAAACATCATAAAGTGGGACTGGCTCAAAAGCCTGAACAACTTTCAACCCTTTCCCTGGCGGCACATCTTTGGCAGATGCGATTATCTCAGGTGCGAAATAACCCTCCAACTCGCGTGCGTCTAAATCTTCATACTCGATATCAGGCGGCGCGTCGCGCGTGACCTGAGGCTTGCTTGCCGATTCATCAACATTTGTTTTTCCCGATTCGTTTTTCTGCGCCAAATACGCATCGCGCTGACCAATAGCGGCATTCAAAAATTGGAGTAAAGTTTCCAAATCTTCTCCAGCAACCTGAGCTGCAACTTCAATCGTAGCCACCTTCCCAACTGAATTAAAAACAATGGGGTTATTCAAATTTTCGAATACAGAAGAACGCTGAATAAGTTTTTCTTTTAAATCTGGATATGTGTTGAGAATATCAGCAATTTTGTCTTTTTTGGTAATTAGTTTATTCATAGGAACCTTTAAGTAAGCCTTCAGTGCCGTTTGAGCATCTTTTTCTTTTGTAATCATAATTATTACGCCTAAATTTTGAGCTATTTTTTTTTTGCTCTCCTCGCCCATGCGTCGCGCAATAAAAACGCCGCAATCGGGGAGTAAATCGACAATTAATTTTGGGTTATCATGATGGGTATGTTTCCCATCACTTCCCGTTCCATAGGGGTTTTGACGTTCTTCAATCAAATTTCCTGAGTGGTCATAAAGGTTATATTGAGAGGCAATCCCAAAATGCCCTCCCCAAATTTGACCCTTTTTGTCTACGCCAATGGCGATAAGTTTAGCTTTAGTCATTATTTCTTTCCTGTAAATTTGTAAGTGAGTAACTCTTTGGCATTTCCATCACAAAAGGACAACCTGATTCACCTGAGGTGCAAGATAATGCACAACTTCCACTTTCAGTGGAGCAAGAATCTGCTTCTGCCGCGTCATCGTCTACAAGACGACCTTTTTGCACCCAAAACTGGATCATGCCATTGAGCGCGCTGCGGTCTATATCTAGTTTACGGCTTAGGTCGTTGAGGTTTAAGCCGTTTTTTGAGGTTGATATTTCGTTTAATACTTGGTTTAACATAAATGCTCCGTAAGTCAGTAGACCAGTAAATCAGTAGACCAGTAAATCAGTAGGCTAGTAGACCAGTTTACTGATTCCTGATCTACTGCTTCCTGACTCCTAGCCCAGCCCCAACAAAATGCCGCCTTGAAAGACAATAAACGCCATCAGCCATGCCAGAACTAGCTGACCAATAATGCTGACCCAAGTCCACTTCATGCCGAATTCTTGTTTTTCGGCGGCGATGGTGGTTACGCAGGGGGTGTAGATGAGAACAAAGACCATAAACGCCATCCCGGCTAAAGCACTATGCCCATTGCTGGTTTCTTCAAAATCATTATGCACAGTTTGCATAAGGGCAGTTGGTTCTTCGGTGACTTCTTCTTCAAAGAGATCTATCCCTATAACCAGTGGAATAGATTTAATGGTATCTGCGGTTGCGCCTAGAAAAGAGGTGATAATTTCTCCTATATCTTCAAAGAATGTGGTTGATTCGGCGACTTCTGTAGCATCAGCAACATCTTCTATGGCATAGACTTGCCCCATTGTGCTGACCACAACTTCTTTTGCTACAAAACCGCTTAGGAGGGCAGAGCTGGCTTCCCAACTACCAAAGCCGAGGGGGGCTAGAATGGGAGAGATTTTTTCACTAAGGGAGGCAAATGCGCTGTCGTTTATATCTGCTTCGTTGAATTTGCTATTGCCGCGTGTGGGGATTGCCATAAGAAACCACAAAATGATACTGGTTGCCATGATGATAGTCCACGCTTGGCGGATGAAGGAGCCTGTACGCTCCCAAATATGAAACCAGATTGCGCGTACAGTTGGCAGGCGATAAGGCGGTAATTCCATTACAAAAGTGGAGGCTTCTTTATCTTTGAAGAGGGTGTTTTTGAGGATAACGCCAATGGTTATTGCGGTTAAGATGCCGAGCATATATAAGCCAAAGATAACAGTGCTCGCATTTTCAGGAAAGAAAATAGTGGCAAAAAGTATATAAACGGGAAGTCGTGCTCCACAGCTCATAAAAGGGACTAAAAGCCCTGTCAAAATGCGATCCTTTTCATTTTCTAATGTGCGGGTGGCATAGATAGCAGGAACAGTACACCCGAATCCGACCAACATGGGTAAGAAAGATTTTCCGTGCAACCCCAGGACGTGCATTAATCTATCCATCACAAAGGCGGCGCGTGCCATATAGCCTGAATCTTCGAGCAGGGCGAGGGCGAGATAAAGGAACATCATCACCGGCACAAAGACCATCACGCCGCCAACGCCGGCGATAATCCCGTCTACGATGAGACTCTCCATCCACGTGGCACTCAAGCCCAAAACGCGGATGATTTCGAGTGTCCAGTTGGTAATTGCGCCGTTTATTGTCGCATCCACCCAATTCAAATAAGGGGCAGAGACATCGGCAGTCAATTTAAAAACAGCCCACATCAACATCAAAAAGATGGGAATGCCGAGCAGGCGATGCGTCACAATTTTATCTACTTTGTCTGAGCCTGTTAATCGGTTTTCATGGGTGCGTTTAACCGTTTCTTTGACCAAGCCATTAATCCAGCCGTAGCGGTGGTCGGCAATAATTACATCTACGTCGTCATTATAAATTTTTTCGAGATGGGCAATGCTTTTTTCGGTGAGTGTGAGAATTTCTTTGCTGCCCTCTAAGACTTGTAGGCGCATTTTTATATCGCTATCTTCTTCGAGCAATTTGATTGCCAGCCAACGAGTAGGATACTGGCTCTCAATATGGGGATATTTAGCAATTTCTATTTGAATTTTTGCGATTTCCTGTTCAGCTTCGCGCCCGTAGTCGATGGTGAAACCTTCTCGTTGGGTGTAGGCTTGTTTGTGTTGGTAGCTCATGCTATTTTTCCCTCAGCCACGGCGATGATGGTTTTTACCAATTGATCCATGCCCTTGCCTTTGCGGGCGGTTGTGCGCACAATGGGTGATTTTAGTCCCAGACTGAGCATGGTTTGGTCAATTTTCAATCCGCGAGCATCAGCTACATCTACCATGTTGAGTGCTACCACAACGGGCACGCCTAATTCTAAAACTTGCACGGTTAGGTATAAATTACGCTCTAAATTGGCGGCATCTACCACCGTGACGACCAGATTAGGTTTTTCGTTAATAATATAATCACGAGCAATCACTTCTTCGGGGGAGTATGCTGTTAGGCTATAAGTGCCGGGTAAATCTACAATTTCGATTTCGTATTCCCCATGCTTAAATTTCCCTTCTTTCTTTTCAACCGTTTTGCCGGGCCAATTGCCAACATGTTGTTTTGAGCCAGTTAAGGCATTAAAAATGGTGCTTTTGCCTGCATTTGGATTGCCAGCAAGCGCAACGCGTAATTCTTTCATGATTTTTTCCGTTTTCATAAAAGACACTCTGTTTTTTAATTTGTGCCCATATCTTTTTTTTTTGAAAGAGTCAAAGATGAAAATTGGGGCTTGTTTGCAAAAGAAAAACCGAGTGTCTCAGCTATAAAATATTTTTTTAGGATGAAGTGCCGCTTCACGCGTGTTTTAGGCTTGAGTGCCTTCGGTCAACTTGGCGCGTGATATAAGCACTTTTCATTTCATACTTACCATCACCTTTTGTGCCATCCCCCGCCCCAACGCTATGCGAGAATCCATCACCGAGACCAAAAGCGGACCGCCATTATCTTGCACAATGCTAAAGGTGACCCCAGGCGTTAACCCCAAAGCCGTTAAGCGATGCACTAATTTTTCACCACCGTGAATACTTTTTAAGCGGAGTTCTTCGCCCACTTTTGCCATAGCCAAAGGAAATACACCTGTCATCGGGACTCCTCACCGGTTATATCGCTCAAAGGAGCAACTAAACTTATTTTACTTAATAAAAATATTTTTTCTGTCATTTCTTTTTCTCCGGAAAAATTGTTTTTCTAGTTCCCTGACACTTTGATAAAAGAAGCGCATAGTTGGTTGAGTGGCTACTGAGC
>CAZAWS010000155.1:0-5160 GCA_964488755.1 uncultured Anaerolineaceae bacterium
TTTTTTCTTATTTCCCCATCGTCTTCTACCACATCGTCTTCAACGACTTCTTCCTCTACAGAGAACATCTCCCCATCCATAGATTCCACCCCCGCCCCATTCAAAGCGAGACAAATCTCGCGCCACTCATCACCAACAATGCGAAAATCTAAGAAGACGTGCCGCTGATACGCGCCAAGTTCCACATAAAGCCCTTTTTCTGTCAGTTCAGCAACCGCACGGATATATTCCAACCCCGTCACCAAATCTCTAAAGATGACATAGCCTTCTTTCCCTACCAAATCCAGCCCTTCGACTAAAGTACGTTTTACAAGATACTCATCTCCCTTTGCCTTGACCGCGAAAGAGACCGAATTTTTAATCCAGCCACGCGTATCTCCAAATTTGTTGTGGTAAATGACCAAAGCCTGCTCATTACTAGCACGGTTTGAAAAGGCGAAAACATCCTCAACCACATGCCCATCAGCATTGAAAAAGTGGTAGAGTAAGAAATTGTCTACGTCTGCAAAAATGTATCTGCGATGGAGAAGGGGTGCGATGGTGTCATCGTGATATTGCACAAAGCCGGCATCAGGTGTCTCGTCACGATAGGCACGGCGGTATTCCATCCCGTATTTTTCGCTATAGCCCTCGACTTGTCCATGCCCGAACATCGGCAATCCCGGCAAAGTCGCCAAGAGGGTGCAAATACCAAAGTATTTATCACTTTTTCCGAATTGCTCCACGGCAGTCTCTTCATCGGGATTATTCATAAAGTTGACGTAACGTTTCAGCACTTGGGGGTCAAAAGTGAGCGTATTTTTCATCACCTGCCTGTAGCCGCCATTATCTTCGTCTCGGAGCATGTGCATAAAAGCGGAGTTATAAACGCGGTGCATCCCCAGCGTGCGGACAAAATATCCCTCCATCAGCCAAAAGGCTTCGGCGAGCAAAAGGGTGTCGGGGACTTCTTTTGCAACACGGTCAACCACCTCACGCCAAAACTCTTGTGGCACAGCTTGCTCAAATTCTGCACGCGGAATACCATGTTCTGAGCGCGAAGGGATTGCTCCACCAGTCCCCGGCTCTGGATACCAAAGACGTTGAATATGTTTCTTCGCCAAAGTCATCGCCGCATCAAAGCGGATTACAGGAAATTGCCGCGCCACATTCAAAATGGTCTGAATAACCGTTTCGCGCACAGCGGGGTCAAGAAAATTGAGTTGCGCGGTATCGTTCCAGGGCATAGATGTGCCATCATTGCCATGATAAATAAATTTCGTCTCACCTGACCCATTATCCACGCGCTTAAAAACGACCGAAGCATCCGAATGATTATAATAATGGTCTTCGAGATAAATCCCAACGCGCCCATCGTCCGACAAATTTTCACCGTTAAAGGTATATCCGGGGTATGGGGGATGATCGAGCGAAAGAAAACGCTCAGGATGCTCAATAACCCAACGGGAATCGATTCCCATGTGGTTCGGCACCATATCTGCTGCCAGCCGAATGCCGCGTTGCCACGCCCGCCAGCGCAAATTATTGAGTGCGTCAGGTCCCCCCAAATCCCGCGCAATTGCGTAATCATCGAGCGAATATGCCGAAGCCACCGCATCTGGGTTGCCCATTTTTTGCTTGATTTTTCGAGAAGCCTTGCTCCGCTCCCATAAACCAATCAGCCACAAACCGCTAAAGCCACGCGCCGCCAGCAAATCCAGTTCTTCATCTGGAATTTGGTCGAGCCGCACAATCTCCCGCTCATATTGCTTCGAAAGTTGGTCGAGCCACACATAGGCATTTTTCGCCACCAAAACAATCTGCGGCATCCACTCTTTATCCACGCTAAACCGCTCATATTCTTCGTAATCGCCGCCAAAAAACTCGGGGATTTCCGCCGTACCATCCGAGCCACCCGTGCCCGCCCAATCTCTAATTTCTTCTTCAGTCAGATAATCCATGCCCCGCAAAATTTCCTGAATGAGTTTCTCGCCCAACATTTCCCCCCATTCTTGGACGACATAACTTAATTGCCCTTTAAGAGATTCTGGGGATGATTCTTGAGGGGCGCGCAGGATTTGGAGCAACGATTCCGAACGTGACCCAAAATTTGCTTGCTGGTTAAAAAACTTTTCGAGGGGAGTAAGCATCGTGCTGTAAAACGTGTCTTTAAGCGGAGTCTCGTCAAATAGCTCTCTGTACTGCCTTAGTGCAGGATTTTCGTTCTCAAGGGCAAGGATGAGCATTTCTTGAAGGGCAGTTTCTTGCCCCGCCCCCTTCCTAAATCCTTCCCCCGAGGGGGGAAGGACTTCTGTCTCATTTGATTTCAAGAACTGCTTCTCTCCCCCCTCGGGGGAGAGACCGAGAGAGGGGGCAGGGGCAGTAAAATGCTCACCAACGCGCGCCAAGCCCAAATCAAGTTCGTCCCGTCCATATTCAGTAGCAAGGTGATCGAGAGCGCGCGTCATCACATCTGCATTTTCCATTTCGTATTGACGAATCAGAATATGCATGACCTCGTCTAATAATCCCATTGCATTAATTTCGCTGGCGGGGAGGGGGTTTTCAAATCCCGCACTCAATTTTTCTGCAAAGATGCGCGCGGCAGAAAAATCAGCAACGGGGACATGATCCAAATTATATTTTTCTTGAAGTTTTTTTGAAATGAGCATTTTTTTCCTAGAGGCTTAGATTGATTGCCTAATGATAACCGATTTCGAGTATACTTTCTACGATGTTTCCCATTAATCCATTTTTACCCCTTCTTCTATTATTTGTTCTTGAATCTATCGTTTACCTTGCGGTAATTGCGATGGTTTTAAGGCACCGCACGGGGCAAAAGATGGTCACCTATCTAACTGCCCTTTATGCACTTGTTGCGCTTGTGATATATGGGGTGCAATCTGCGTGGCAGGCGGGGTTATTGCCAAATTTATATGCCTTCACAATTGAGCAAATTCTTTGGTACAGCACGCTTGCGCTTTCTTTATTATTATTGCTCATTCTTTACGCATTTTTAGAAAAAAAGAATTTTGCAATTTGGTTGGGGCTTGGTGCCTTTTGGGTAGCCATGCTGGTTTTACTTTCCCTTAATATTTTTCAGCTTCCCGATACGCTATGGTCAAACGATACATGGCTGCTTCCCCGCGAAAGAGTTGGCTATGTTATTGTGTTTTTGGGATGGCTAAGTTTTTCACTTGCTTCGTTTTTCACTTATAGACGTGCCTATAAAGATACGCGACAACCTTTGCACCGCAACCGCCTTCGCTATTGGTTGCTAATTTTTGCGCTTCTTTTTAGTGCCGATTTGCTCTTTATTGAAAATCTTCCTCATTGGGGCACACCTTTGCGCTTAGTGGGTATTTGGCTACTTGGGTACATCGTTATTAGCCATCACCTGCCCGATTTACAAGAGTTTTTCCGTAGTGCGCTTATCTATATTTCTACAACCTTGCTCGCAGGTATTTTTTATGCAATCAGCTTCGGTACGGCACAAGTAGTTTTCCCCGAAGCCACGCAAAAAAATCCACTTATTATTGGGGCGGTCATCGCCATCCTTTTAGCAACATTCTTCCGTCCCTTACTCAAATTTATTGAGGGAGTTGTAGACCCTTGGCTAGGCATCGACCAACTAGATGTTAGCCAAACGGTTAACGAATATAGCAAAAGCATCAGCAACATCATTGATGTAACAAGACTTGCAGACGTTACCGTTAACCTTATTATGGAAGCAATGGGTATTCAACGTGGTTTCCTTTTTCTAGTTGATAAAAATGCCAAAACAGATACGCCCTATTATACGTTGCGCGCCGTGCGCGATAAGGGGGAACGACCGATTAACACAATCACACTAAATGACAAAGGACCTATTGCCACATATTTTCTAGATGAAAAAACCCCCTTGCTCCAATTTGACCTTGATTTACTCCCCGAATATAAATTATCTTACCCTGAGGAGCGAAATCGGCTTAATCACTTAAATACTGAAATTTACGTCCCTATTTTTTCCCAAAATGAATGGATTGGCCTTTTTGCGCTCGGAGGGAAAATCTCTGGCAATCGTTATTCTAAAGAAAATCTACTCACCCTCAGTGCCTTAGCCTCACAAACAGCCGTTGCGCTCGAGAACGCGCGCCTTGTAGAAAACCTGTTGTCCTTAAATAATCAAGTGCGCGATGCCTACCGAGATTTGAAAAATACCAAAAGGGACCTAGAAAAAATAGACCGCACAAAATCTGATTTCATTAGCATTGCCTCACATGAGTTACGTACACCGCTAACGGTGATGCGCGGCTATACAGAAATGTTGCTCGAAAGTCCATCCTTAGACAAAATGATGCTAAAAATGCTCAAAGGCATCCACGAAGGAACGATGCGACTACACGAAGTTGTAGACGGTCTATTTGATATTGCTCAGATTGATGCGCGCACATTAGAACTTGAATTAGAGCCAATTGATGTAGGCAGAGTAGTGCAGGAAGTCTGCATAGGGCTAAAGCAAGCACTTGATGAGCGCGACCAAAAACTAAAAATCGACTTGCCCCCCATCCCCGGCATTCAAGCCGACCCAAATACTTTGCGGAAAGTTTTCTATCATCTTATCTCGAATGCAATTAAATTCACCCCCAATAATGGCAGAATTATGGTTCGAGGAAGAACACTATCTTTTGGTGATGAAAAAATGCCCGAGGGCGGAATTGAGCTTATTATCAGTGATACAGGCATTGGCATTGACCCTAATTTTAAAGAAGTTATTTTTACAAAGTTCTACCAGCCTGGAGAACAACTTAATCATCACTCAACGGGTAAAACTAAATTCAAAGGGAGCGGCACAGGGTTAGGATTAGCACTCTCGCGCGGCATCGTTGAGGCGCATGGCGGCAAAGTTTGGGCTGAAAGCCCCGGATACGATGAAATCAATTTTCCGGGTAGCCATTTCCACGTTATCTTGCCTTTGCGTAAGCAACTACAAGGGGACACTTTACCTATCAGCAAGGCAATTAACATAATTATCTAATTACATCTTCGCACACCTTCTTCTTGAAGAGACGATTAGCCGTGGGAAGGAAGCACAACGTACCATATTTTGTATCAGCCAAAATTTATCACAATCCTATTTTTTTTTTGATACAAAATCAACCTTGACTTTTTGAGATTTTCCCTTTATTATTTCTCTTGCAA